>CAXNEN010000205.1:0-3563 GCA_964201505.1 Opitutales bacterium | reverse complement strand
CGAGATGTCCATCGGCCTGCTGGACGGCCAGCCCATGGGCCTCGTCGAGATCGTCGCGCTGTCCGGGGTCTACGATTATAAGACCAAGTATACCAAGGGCGCCTCGGAGTATCGCTTCCCCGCGCCCGTCACCCCGGAGCTGACCGCTGAGATCGGTGCGGCCGCCGCCCGGCTCTTCGCCGCCTGCGGTTGCCGGGACTTCGCCCGCGCCGATGTCTTCCTTGAGCCCGACGGCCACTTCTATTTCCTCGAGATCAACACGATGCCCGGCATGACCGAAACCAGCCTGATGCCTAAGAGCGCTTCCTGCGTCGGCCTCGACTTCCCCGCCCTCGTCCGCCGCATGGCCGCTCCGGCCCTCGCGCGCGCCGCCCAACCCCTCCGCCGCTGAACATGGGCCTCTTCGACGATCTTTTCCGCAAACGCCGCGACGCCTTCATGGGTCCGGCCGATCGCGACTGGCGCGCACTCGTCCCGCAGGACGTGAACCGCGTGCCCGAGGGTGAGATCGGCCGCAAGCGCGCGGTGCGCTCGAAGCTCCCCACTTTCCTCGCGGCTGGTTTCTTCGCGGTACTCGTCGGACTGCTCTGGTGGGCGGTCGACGAATCCACGACCGCCGCGCCCGCGGCTGGCTCGCTCCGCTTTAAGACAGACGGTTTCCTGACCGCTGACTTCGTGAAGAAGGTGGTCGCCAACGGCCCCGAAGGCTTCGGCCGCGACGTCCGTTCAATCAAGACGGACCTCGAGGCGGATAACCAGGTCGTCGCGGCTGACGTCCGTCGCCGCAGCGACGGGACGCTCGACATCGCGCTGCGTGAGCGGCTCGCCGTCGCCAAGATCGTTTCGCTCCCGGGCAAAGGTACGTCCATGCAGGTGCGCCTCGTCGCGTCCGACGGCCAGACCTTCGCCGGCGCCGGCTACCCGGAACAGGCCGTCCGCAATCTTCCCGAGATTCAGCATTTCCGCTCTTCCGGCAGCGATGATAAGCTCCTGATTGAAGGCATCGAAATCGCTGCGCCGTTCCTGCTCGCCGTGCGCACTGGCTACCCGAACCTCTACAAGCAGTGGTCGGTGGTCTCGCTCCGTGATTGCTTCGGCGCGCAGGAGGATTCGCCCGGCTCCAACCTGCGCGTCACCGTTCGCCCTGGCACCCAGCCGATGGACCGCCCCGCGCTCGTCGAGATCGTCTTCTCCACCGCCAACTGGCGTAACGAACTCCTGCTACTCAGTCGCATCAACGTCGACGAGTTGCTCCGCCGCCCCGGCACGACTTCACAGGCCTACGTGCTCAAGATGTCGATCCAGAACCGGACCAACGCCAATTCGCCCGTGCCCGAGCCCCGCCTCGTCCCCCTTCCTCTCCGATGACTTCCAAGCCCCTTCCTTCCCTCATTGCCGTCATCGATATCGGCACGCACAAGACCGCCAGCCTCCTCGGCCAGATTATCGATGGTAAGGCCCGTATGCTCAGCTTTAGCGAGCGTCGCACTGACGGCGTGGTGAAAGGTACCGTCACCGACCTCGAGAAACTCACGCAGTGCGTGCACGAGGTCGTTAACGACATCGAACGCGGTTCTGGCCGCGCGGTGGAGCAAATCTACCTCTCGCTTTCCGGTCCCGCCGCCGAAGGCGAACGCGTGAAAGGCTTTGTCGCCGTGCCTGCGCACGATGGCAAAGTCACCGCCAAGGACGTTAGCGAGGCGATTGCTTCCGCCAAGCGTCTCGAGCCCCCGGCGGGACGCACGACAATCCTCTACATGCGCCAGCCCACGATGCTGGACAATCGCCCCGTCGGTAACCCTGTGGGCATGGCCGGCAAGCGTCTCGAGGTGACTTTCTGGCGCGTGACGATGGAGGAAGGGAATATGCGCATGCGCGTAGGTATGGTGAACGGCATGAGCATCCGCGTCCGCGACTTCATCCTGGCCTCGCACGCCGCCGCCTGCGCGACCGCAAGCGACGCGGACAAGCAGGGTGGGGTGCTCGTGATTGACATGGGCGCGGGCACCACTGACTGGATTCTTTACTACAAGGAGCACATCCTCTGCGCGGGCTCGATTCCCGTGGGTGGCGAGCACCTGACCAATGATCTGAGCGTGGCCCTCCGCATCAGCCGCGAGACGGCTGAGGACCTGAAGCTGCGCTTCGGCTCCGCGATGCACCGCGAAAACGACGTCAACCAGACCATTTGGAAGGATGGCGACAAGGGTGTGGGCGACCAGCAATTCAACCGTGGTACGATTACGCAGGTCCTCTCGTTACGCTACCAGGAGACGGTCGAATTCGTCCGCAAGGACGTCATCCGTCGCCTCGAGGCGATCTTCCCGGGCCATACGGTGAAGCTGGACCAGAATATGATCCCGTCGGGCGTGATCCTGACCGGTGGCTCGGCCAATCTCGCTGATGCCGCCGAGGCCGTGCAGCAAGTGACGGGCCTCTCCGCCCGTGTCGGCGTCCCGAACTTCGAGAACGAATCCCTCCGCAAGCCCGAGTACGCCGGCGTGGTGGGCCTCATGACCGCCGCGATCACCGATGCACCGCCGCCAGTGCGTCGCCCGCGCGGCTTCCTCGCCCAGCTCAAGGAACTCTTCCGCCTCTAAAATGTCCGCGCCCGCTTCCATCCTCTTAGTCGGCCTCGGCGGCGCGGGGTGCGCGATGGTCACTCGCCTGGCGGCGCAGCTGCCCGCCGAAGTCGGCGTGGCGTTACTCGACACCGATGCCCGTTCTCTGCCGGCCGGCGGCGGGGTCACCTTGCAGCTCGGCCGCGCGCAGACGCGCGGGATGGGTACGGGTGGCGAAGCTGCGCTCGGCCAGGCTTCGGCGGAATCGGAAGAAGCCGCGCTCCGTCGCCTTTTCACCGGCGTCCCGCTCGTGGTGCTCGTGACCGGCCTTGGTGGTGGTACCGGCAGCGGCGCCGCCACGGTGGTCGCCGGCCTCGCGGCCGACACGGGCGCGACCGTGCTCTCTTTCGCTACGATGCCTTTCTCCCACGAAGGCGAGCGGCGCATGCGTCAAGCCAACGAAACCACGGTCAAGCTCGCGCAGAAGTGTCACGGCCTCGTCGTGGTGCATAACGACCTCCTCCTTCAGCAGGTTTCGCCCGACGCCCCGCTTTCGGAATCCTTCGCGGCGGCGGACAACTGGGTCGGTGGCGCCCTCCGCGGACTGGCTGGCGCATTCGCGCCCGGCGCGCTCATCGCGATCGATCCGGCCGGGTTGCGCTCCATTCTCTCCACGCCCGGTTCGCCCACGCTCTTCGCCTTCGGCGTCGGCCAGGGTGAAGGCGCTGCGATGAAGGCCGCCCGCGCGGCCTGTGATTGCCCGCTCGCCCACGCGCCCGGCGCGGTGGCCAAGGTCGCCTCGCTCTTCGTGTATGTCGCCGGAGGTTCGGCGATGACCACTACTGAGGCCTTCGAGGCCGTCGGCGCGGTCCGCACTCGTTTCGGCGGCGAGACATCGACGATTCTCTGCGCACGCATCGAACCTTCGTTGGGCGATCGCATTGAGGTCTCGGTGCTCGGTGCCTCTTTGCCCGCGCCGAAAGCGGCGGCCAAGCCCAAGAA
>CAXNEN010000204.1:0-3576 GCA_964201505.1 Opitutales bacterium | reverse complement strand
GGCCTTCCGTTTGTTTGAGAAACATAAACTGCACCCCCAGATCTGGGTGATCGCCGGCAACAAAGGAGAGACCCAGGAAGCCAAGGTAAAGAACGCGGCCGAGGGGCTACTGCCCGTGATCGCTAGAGCGGCGAAGATCGGGAGCAAGCTCGCCGTCTACAATCATGGCGGTTGGTCGGGCGAACCGGAGAACATGGTGGCGATTTGCGAGTATCTGAAAAAGAACCACGCCGTCACCAATGTCGGCATCGTCTATAACCTCCATCACGGACACAGTCATCTCGCCCGATTAGACGAAGCCTTGAAGCTGATGCTTCCGCATCTGCTCTGTTTCAATATCAATGGCATGGATATCGACGGAGACGCTAAGGGTCGGAAGATTCTACCCGTCGGCGCGGGTACCCAAGATCTCAAAGTGCTGCGTCAGGTTAGGGCCAGTGGCTACTCCGGCGTCATCGGCATCCTGAATCATACCATGGAAGACGCCGAAGGCCGTCTCCTCGATAATCTGGACGGACTTAAGTGGCTCGTCCCGCAACTCGACGATGCGCCGACCGGTCCCAAGCCGAAGTATCGGACCTGGACCGATAAGCCCGTCCCCAAGGCTATGCCAGCTCCGGGTAAGTCTGCTGGCGGCGTGCCTTCATTGGCGCCCGAGTACGGTAAGGCGCTGGCTGGCGGTATGCTCGTGGATGGCGGAGCGCCTTTTGAGCAGTGGCCGTTGACGATAGAGCTGCGGGCCAAACTGGACGGTAAGGCTGGCTTTAATATCCTCGTTGCCAGCAGCGAGAAAGGGGCGAGCGCACATTGGGAGGTCTATACGCATGCCAATCGTGGCACCTTGAGCCTCTATCTACCTGGACGCGGCGGCGACTTTGATACCGGCGTCGATATCTGCGACGGCAAGTGGCACGATATCCTTGTCAGCCTGAGCGACGCGGCCGTGAAGATTTGGTTGGACGGTAAATATGTTCTGGAGCGCAAGCCTGCTGCGGCCGGCAAGGAAAGTCCGGCCCAGCAACGGAAGGTCGGCTTCGGCCGCTTGGTGGAGGGTTCGATCGGCTGCGACGGCCTCATTGACGATGTGCGCATCTCGCGCGGCGCTAACGAACCCACCACCTGGATTAAAGGTCCGCGCAAGCGCATGGACATCACGCTAGGCCTTTGGTCTTTCGACGAGCTGGGTGCGGCCAAGGTCGTGCCCAAGGCTCCGCCCATCCCGGCGTTTAAGCCGGTGTTCGCTCCGCTTCGCCCGGAAGATAATCTTACCTCGGGCCATTTCGTGAATCGCGATCGCGTCTTCGATTTCTACGCCAAGCAAGCCATCGAAGCCATGGGGCAACAGCCGCAGCCGAAGCTCTTGGCCGTCTACCCTGGTCTCGACGGCGGTAATCAAGGTCACTGGGGTAATCAGAACGACGCCGTCACTTGGAAGGACGGACGCTGGGACCAGGCCGAACGCGGTAATCTTTTCAGCGGTGTCTTTCGGGGCGCCGACGTGGTCGTCGTCAAAGGTGTGTGTGTAAGGAAAGGGGATGAGTCTGCCTGTTTCGACCCCCTGAAGCTTTCTTTTCCCGTTCGGTGGACCGGCGATTTTATCCGACTGGGGGCAGGGCGGCACGGGTTTTCCGACAGTGCCAAGATGGCAGGTAAACTTGCCAAGAAAGACGTCTCGGCCGTCCCCCAAGGTGAATGGAAGTACCATGGTTTTTACCGACATGGCGGCGAGGTCCTCTTCTCTTATTTGAAGGATGGCAAGGAGTGGCTCGCCAGTGCTTTCGACGGTGAAAAGGAAGCCGCTCAGTGGGCGCACCTGACTAAAGGCGGCCCGTCGCAGTGGCCGACCTGGCTCGAGTCGGCAGGTACCCTGGGCGCTCAGATGCCCTTCGCGACTGATACGATCTTGCCGCCGGCCAAGAACCCCTATGGCACGCTTTTCTTCCTGACCGGGATGGATTTCTTCAAGGATGGCTCCGCGGCCGTCTGCACCATGACTGGGGAGGTCTGGCTGGTGAAAGGACTGGATGACAAACTTAAGCAGGTACGCTGGAAGCGTTTCGCCACCGGCCTACACCATGCGCTGGGCGTGAAGATCATCGACGACAAGCTCTACGTCCTCGGACGGGACCAGATCACGCGGCTGCACGATCTCAATGGCGACAACGAGGCCGACTACTACGAGTGCGTGCACAATGGCATGACCACTTCGCCGGGCGGGCATGATTTCATTGTCGGCCTTGATGCTGACGCGCAGGGTCGCTTCTACACCTCTTCGGGTAATCAAGGCATCCTGCGCTTGAGCCAACCCAACAAGGTCGAAGTCCTCGCGACCGGACTACGTAATCCGAACGGCATCAGCGCCACCGCGGACGGAAGATTCGTGCTCTCGAACGGACAGGAAGGCAACTGGACGCCCGCGTCGGTCGTCTTCCAGGTCGACACCGCCTTGAACCTTGGTACGCATTTTGGTTCGGGTGGCCTGAGGGCCGGCGTCACGAACACTCTCCCGATCCTGCAACTCCCGCGAGGCGAAGACAATTCCTGCGGCGGGCAGGTTTTCCTGTCGGACAAGGAGTGGCCCAGCCTGAAGGGCGACGGCAACTTCCTCCACTTCTCTTTCGGTACCGGTAGCGCGTGGCTTGTTTCACGACAGTTGCTCGAAGGCGTCTGGCAGTCTGCGGCCACGAAACTCACCGGCAACTTCGTGACGGGTCCCCAGCATGGGCGCTTCGGTCCGAAGGATGGCCACCTCTATGTCAGCGGTATGATCGGCTGGGGCAGTTACACGCCTGAGGACGGAGCGATCCATCGCGTTCGCCATGTCGGTGGCGACTTCCCGACGCTCATTGGCCATGAGGCGCGCGATAACGGCGTGCTCCTGCGCTTCGATCGCCCCGTGGATCCGGCCGTCGCCGGCAAGCCCTCGGCCCATTTTGCTCAGTGCTGGAACTACCTCTTCGGCCCAGCGTATGGATCGCCCGAGTATTCCGTGAAGTATCCTGAAAGCCCAGGTCATGACGCCATCGCCGTCAAAAGCGCCCAGGTGCTGGACGGCGGCAAGACTCTCTTCTTGGAGATCCCCCAGCTGGTGCCGGCCAGCCAGATTCATCTGCATGTCGGTGTCGCCGCAGGCCGCTCTCAGGATGTCTTCTTGACCGCTCATCATCTCGGCAAGCCCTTCACGGAATTCACCGGTTATGTCGCGGTACCTAAGGACAAGTTGCACGAGCACGCCGCGCCCGTCGCGACGGGTAAGGCCAATCCCGTAAAGTGGGAAATTGATATGTGTCGTGGTCCCGTGCGGGAGATGAAGCTCCAGGCCGGCAACGCCCTGCAGTACGCTCAGAAAGAGCTGCGCGCCAAAGCGGGAGAGGGTATCGCGTTAAAATTTGAGAACCCCGATGTCATGCCGCATAACTTCGTGCTCGTCGCCAAGGGGGCGGAGGAGAAGATCGGCGAGCTATCGGCCAAGATGGTGGCGGATCCGGACGGGTATGCTCGGCATTACGTGCCCGAGGTGCCCGAGGTGCTCTGCTATTCGCGCATGCTGGAACCCGGTCAGAAAACCACCGTCTA
>CAXNEN010000203.1:0-3603 GCA_964201505.1 Opitutales bacterium | reverse complement strand
GGCAGACGGTTGGCCTTGCGAGAGTTGCAGCGCACGCAGGCCGTCACGATATTCTCCCAGTTCGTCTTGCCGCCGATGTCTCGCGGCACGACGTGGTCGAGATTGAGTTCCTCGTCGCGAAATGGCCGGCCGCAATACTGGCAGGTATTTGCGTCACGCAGGTAGACGTTGCGACGGGAGAAACGGATCTCGCGGCGCGGGACGCGGTCGTATTCGCCGAGAAGGAGCACGCGTGGTATGCGGAGCACGATACAAGGCGAGCGGACGGATTCGGCGGGCGGCGGCGGCTCCTCCAGGGAGAAACGCATCCACTCATCGGAGCTCAACACGCGGTGACCGGACGGATCGGCATGGATAGCCGAAGCACGGCCACGAAACAGGAGGCTCATGGCGCGGAGCACGCCCACGATATTAACCGGCTGCCAGAGACGGTTAAGGACAAGGACACGTTGATCGAGGCGCGGGGGCACTGCACCGAATAGATAAGGCGGGAAGCCGAAAGCGTCAATCCCCTCGGCTTAACGGATTTTCTTCGCCGGCAGCACGGGGGTCGGGCCAGGCGCGGCCTTGGGTATCGGCGGGGAGGTAAAGGTGTCAGGCAAGGCCACGACCATCGCGCCCGTGATGGTGGCTGGGATCGGGAAGGGGATGCCGTCAATCTTCACACGGAGGTGTTCGATCGCGTTGGAGCGAAGCTCGCTCGGCCCCTTCACATTGATGACCACCGGCTTGTCACGCGGGGCAAGCATGCCGACTCCGGGAGTCTCGCCCGTGTTCAGTTCAATGACCTGATAGCGGACCCCGGCCTTGACCGACGTAAGTGTGATCTGGTGGGGACGGCTCGCTGGCGGCGCCGGGATGGCAGCCACCGTCGCCGGCTTAGGCTGCGTCCGTTTTGCGCGGGACGAGCTTAGATAAAAAACGCCGCAATAATCGCGATGACGGCGATCCCGATCACGGCGTAAATCACCGTGTCGCGGCTAAGCGTAATCGAGCTGACGCCGGACTCGGGCTCGAACGGCGCGTCTTCGTCGGCCCCGGCTTCGAGTGGGCGACGGGAGGCCTTGGCGGAGTGGTGTGTGTTGAAGTCAGCGCCCGCCTTCTCGTCGTCGAGGCGCAGGTACTTCGCGTAGACCTTGACGAAGCCACGCTTATAGACGTCGGCCAGCGGGATGGATTCGAATTGGCTAGCCTCCATCGCCTGGAGGTAATCGGTGCGGATCTTGGTGAACTCCGCCGCTTCGCGGAGGGTGACGCCCAGTCGCTGACGGGCTTCTTGGAGACGTTCGCCGAGGGTTTGCATGGCCCGACTTTCGCCCGCGGGCGGCGAATAGGCAAGCCTCTCGTGGCTTGACCTCCGGTCAGGAGAGTAATTCCCAGAGCCCAAGCCACGGCGAGGCTAGCAGGACAATGCCTGAATGCATTACCCGGAGGAATGGCGGCAGGTTGACGAGGATGATCAGGATGATGAACCCCCAGCGGGCAAGAGAGAGGAAAATCTCCTCCGAATAAAGCCCGAGGCGCAGTGCCAGGCGGGAGCCATCTAAGGGCGGAATCGGGATGAGGTTAAAGACCACGAGGCCAGCGTTGAGGTAAATACCGCCGACTAAGAAGCGGATGACGACCTCCTGGGTCTTTGGGTCGAAGTTCCCCAGTCCGCCGATGAGAGCGAAGACGAAGCAGAGCACCAGATTCATCGCCGGGCCGGCCAGGGTGATATAGATATCATCCATCTGGCGGGTCTTCGGATTGGGTAGGGAGATCTGGACGGGCTTACCCCAGCCGATGAGCCCGAAGCCAGGGCTGAGAAAAATCATGACCGCCGGGAGGGCGATGGTGCCAATCGGATCGGCATGCGCAAAAGGGTTAAGCGTCACGCGTCCCTGCATGCGGGGGAGTGGGTCGCCCCGCAGATCAGCCATCCAAGCGTGGCCAAACTCATGCAGGCCGATGGAGATGATCAGCAGGATGAGCTGGAGCAGCCCGTCGCGGAGGGTTTGAGGATCCATCTCAGTTGGTTCCGCAGCCGCCGCGAGGTTGGCCGCAATCGGTGCGAGTGGGTTCGAAGATCGGCATGGCGGACAACGGAAAGCAAACGCCGACCCGCCGGTTAGCCAATCCGAAAGCGGGGGCGCACTCGCTCCTTGAGCAATCAGGGCGGGCGGCTAGACTTGAGGCATGTCGCTCGCCGCCCGGATCCGACTCGCGCAGCAGCGCGGCCTTAGCCTGCCGGCGGCCCGCACGCTGGCCCGCCTCTCCACGCCCCGGGCCATCCAGGACTTCCTCGTCGATTTCCCGCAGAACTTCGAGCCCGAGGGCGACACCGCCCGCTCGGTCGAGCAGACGTTGAAGCATCGCCGTGCCCATTGCATCGAGGGCGCCATGGTCGCGGCCTTCGCGCTCTGGCTGCAGGGCCACCCTCCCCTGCTCCTAGACTTCAGCGCCCACCAAGACATGGACCATGTCATCGCGCCCTTCCGGGTTAACGGCAAGTGGGGCGCCATCTCGAAGACCAACTACGTCTGCCTCCGTTGGCGTGACCCCGTGTACCGCAGTGTCCGCGAACTTGCGATGTCGTACTTCCACGAGTACGCCAAGGGGCCGCGCAAGACCCTGCGGAGCTATTCCAAACCGTACGACCTGAGTCGCCTGCCGCCGGAACAATGGGTGAACAATCCCCAGGACTGCTGGGAGATCGCCGACCTCATCACCGCCGCGCGGCATTACGAAATTGTCACGGACGCCGAGGCCAAGTCCTTGCGACACCGCGACGATGTCGAACTACGTTCGGACAAGGTCACGGCTTTCCCGATCCCGAAGTGGAAGCGTCAGCGGCTCTGAGGGCGCTCAGCGTCGGCCGTCATACCAGAGGTCGCAGTTCTCTGGACGCTTCGCCGCTCGGCCAGCGGTGAAGAGCATGCGGAAGAAGAATCGGGCCGCTTCGGTGACCGTATAGAGCTTCAGCTTGCGCGAAGAAGTGCGCAAAGGGTGATCGGCCAAAATGATGAAGCGCCGGCCGCGTCGGCGGGCGATGGCCTTGAGTCGACGGCTGAGAAAGACCTCCTCGCCGGCGTAGTATTCGGTGCCGAACCCGCCGGCCGCGCGGAACGCCGCGGCTTCGACCCAAACACACGACCCCGCCGCCCAGCGTGCTAGGCGGCTGCAAAGGTTCCAGATTCCGCAGACGAAACAGGCGGAGCGAGGCGTGCCTGGTTCGAGTTCGACCGTGCTCCCGCCGCCGAGCGCGCGACCGGCGGCTATCTGGTCGGCGATGGCCGCAAAGAGGGCGGGCGAAGGGGTCGAATCCGCGTCGATGAAGACCAGCCATTCACCGGTCGCCACGCGGGCGCCAGCGTCGCGGGCCCGGCCGATCTGATTCACGGGCTCAAAGACGACGACTGCTCCGGCCGCGCGGGCGCAGGCCGCCGTACCGTCGGTCGAGTTATTATCACAGACCACGCATTCCCAACTCCAGCCGCGCTGTTCAAAAGCGCTGGCCGCACCGCGGATGGCCGCGAGGGTAGCCGGGAGGAGCTTTTCTTCGTTGAACGCCGGGATGACGACGGAGACGCGCATCACGACGACCGAAGAGCTCAGCTAACG
>CAXNEN010000202.1:0-3610 GCA_964201505.1 Opitutales bacterium | reverse complement strand
CGCCAGGCATTACCACGTTCATAATCGTTCGCGAAACCTGAGGAATCCGCATAGCGCGTCACATCCAGCCAATGCTGCGCCATGCGCTCGCCGTAGTGTGGGGATGCCAAGAGTCGGTCGACGAGAACGGCGAAGGCCTCGGCCTCGGGTTGGGCATCTTTCACGAAAGCGTCTACTTCTTCGGGCTTAGGTGGCAGTCCGAGGAGGTCGAACGTCGCGCGGCGAATCAAGGTGACACGGTCGGCAGCCGGGGCGACCGCGAGCCCGGCCGGCATCTTCGCCATGATGAACGCGTCGACGGGGTTACCTTGGTTAGCGGGAAGCGCAGGTTTCTTGACGAGCTGATAAGCCCAGAGGCCTTCAGGTTTGTATTTACGGTTGGTCCATTCGGGAGACAGGCCGCCGGAGGTCTTCACCATCACGCCATCTTCCGCCGACCACTTGGCTTCGTTCGCCTGAGCGATAGCCTGGGCGCGTGAGGCCTCCGGCCATGGCGCGCCGCCGGCGATCCATTCTTTGATCCACGACACCTGTTTTTCGTAAAGCTTATCCGCTTCTTTCGGCGGCATCGCCTCCCAGTCTTCGTGCGTGCGGGTGACCGCCAGATAGAGAGGGCTTTCCTCTGGCTTACCGGAGACGAAGCCGGGTAGCTTGCTGTCGCCACCTTTCAGCGTCGATGAGAGCGTCCGCATGTCCAGTCCGCCCTTGATCTTGGCCTCATCCTTGCCGTGACACGCGAGGCACTTCTCATGGAAAAGCGGCGCGACGCGACGGACGAACAGCATTTCTGCATTCGTATTCTGAGCCAACGCAGGCAAGGTCGCACTAATGCAAAGAATGACGACACTTCCGATTTTCATGGGGTAAGAGTTATGATACTCTAATCTCACTTTTTCTCCAAGCCACGCAAATCTAAACCTTGTATTTGTAATAACAGAATTGAGCCTATTTAAACAACGGATACTCTATATCTTGACGAGCGTACGGCGCGCAGAATGAGATAAATTTTATGAAGGGAACACTTGTCGGTCAGGTGGGTCGTAGTCTAGACCTTGGGCACCCCGGTAAGGCCTGCCCACGGCCCACTCATTATTTATCCCAGACATGCGCTCCTTCCTGTTGCTTTCCCTTTTCGCCGCCACGGTCTTGGCCGACGGTCCGAAAGACAATATCCCGGCAGCCGTCCGACCAATCCCGCCGACCGATAAGGCCGTGGCTTTACCCGAGGCCGACAAGGTGACGCTGACCAAGGAGCTCGCTGAACTTCGTTCGGCCATCGACGCCGCTGCCAAGGCTCAGGCGAAGAACCCTCGCCTCGAGGAGTTTCTGGCTGATATCGAAATCTTCCACAAGGCGGTCGATTGGGCCGGCAAGTACAACGAGTATTTCAACAAGGGCGAATTCAAGACCGCCCATGACCTCGTCGCCGAAGGTAAGGCCCGTGCGGCCTCGTTCCTGAAAGGCGAGACACCGTGGACCCGTCAGACCGGCTTGGTCGTCCGCGGCTACAAGTCCAAGATCGACGGCTCGGTACAGCCTTACGGCATGGTGATTCCTGACAACTACGCCGGCTCGCTCATGCGCCTCGACTTCTGGTGCCACGGTCGGGGCGAGACCCTGAGCGAACTCGCGTTCCTCAGCGACCGCCGCAAGAACGTCGGCCAGCTCCCGGCCAACAACCGCCTGGTGCTCCATCTTTACGGTCGTTACTGCTGCGCCAACAAGATGGCCGGCGAGGTCGACCTCTGGGAGGCCTACGCCCACGCCCGTAAGAGCTACAACATCGACGATGACCGCCTGTTTATCCGTGGCTTCTCCATGGGTGGCGCGGCTGTCTGGCAGTTCGGTGCCCACTACACCGATCGCTGGTGCGGTATCAACCCTGGCGCCGGCTTCTCCGAGACTCCGGAGTTCCTGAACGTCTTTCAGAACGAAGATGTCTCGAAGATCCCGTCTTGGCAGAAGACCCTCTGGGCTTGGTATAACGCCACCGACACAGCCATCAACTTCCGGAACGCTCCGACGGTCGCCTACAGCGGCGAGCTCGACAAGCAGAAGCAGGCCGCCGACGTGATGGCCCGCGAGATGGGCAAGCTGGGCATGGAACTGACGCACATCATCGGTCCGCAGACCGCCCATAAGATCCACCCTGACTCCATGGTCGAGATCGAGCGCCGCCTCGCCGCCATCGCCGCCAACGGCCGCGTGCGCACCCCGAAGGAAGTCTCCTTCGCCACCTACTTACTCCGTTATGACCGCATGCATTGGGTCCGAGTCGACCGCATGGGCGAGCACTGGCAGAAGGCCCAGGTCGACGCCAAGCTGGTCGATGAGCGTTCCATCGAAGTGAAGACCTCCAATGTCGCCGGGCTCACGCTCGACTTTGCTTCTGGTGATGCCGTGCAGTCCCAGCTGGCCCCGACCGCCGTGACCATCGACGGCCAGAAGGTCCTGACATCCGTCAAGGCTGGTTCCGATCGCTCCTGGAAAGCGACCTTCGCCCGGGCGGCCAAGAACGGCGAGTGGATCCAGGTCTCCGGCTATGACGACCAAGGCGCCCGCAAGCGGCATGGCCTTTCTGGTCCGATCGACGATGCCTTCATGGACTCGTTCCTGTATGTCGCTCCGACTGGCCAGCCCCTCAACGCCAAGGTCGGCGGCTGGGTGAAGTCCGAGATGGAGCGCGCCGCTTTCGAATGGCGTCGCCAGTTCCGAGGCATCGCCCCGGTGAAGAACGACGCGCAGGTCAAGGATGAGGACATCGCCAAGAACAATCTCATCCTCTGGGGTGATCCTTCTTCCAATGCCGTGCTCGCCAAGATCATCGCCAAGCTGCCGATCCAGTGGACCGCCGAGAAACTCATCGTCGATGGCAAGACCTACTCGGCCGCCGACCATGCGCCCATTCTAGTCTACCCGAACCCCTTGAACCCAGAGAAGTATGTCGTGATCAACAGCAGCTTCACCTACCGCGAATACGATTACCTCAACAACGCCCGCCAGGTCGCCAAGCTGCCGGATTGGGCCGTCATCGACCTCAAGGTTGCCCCGGATGCCATCGCGCCGGGCGCCATTCCTGCCGCGGGTTTCTTCAACGATGTTTGGAAGTTCCGCGTTTCCAAGTAATCTCACCTCCTTACCGCACCCCCTCCCCATGGCCATCATCACTGAAAAAGACCTGCAGCCCACCTACGACGTCATCGTCGTCGGTTCTGGCGCAGGCGGCGGACAGTCCGCCTACACGCTCACCATGAACGGCGTAAAGGTCCTCATGCTCGAGGCCGGTCGTAATTACGACCCGGTCACCGAGACCCCGATGTTCCAGTCCAAGGCCGAGGCACCCTTACGCGCGATGAGCACCAAGGAGAAGCCGTTCGGCTTCCATGACGCGACCGTCGACGGTGGCTGGGAAGTCCCCGGCGAGCCCTACACCCAAGCGTCGACCGATCCGAAGCAGCGCTTCGATTGGTGGCGCTCCCGCATGCTCGGCGGACGCACCAATCATTGGGGCCGCATCTCGCTCCGTAACGGTCCTTACGACTTCAAGCCCTATTCCCGTGACGGCCTCGGCTTCGATTGGCCGCTCAGTTACGACGACGTCGCCCCTTAT
>CAXNEN010000201.1:0-3610 GCA_964201505.1 Opitutales bacterium | reverse complement strand
CCTGAGCTGTGGTCTCTATCTGTCGGCGCAGGCCGAGCACCGGGTCCGGCCTGACGGCACGGAGCATGCGCTCACCTATCTGATCGTCCCGTTCCTGCAGGTACCGGCCATTTTTACGGCCCTCGGCGTCCTGGCGCTCTGGCGCGCCTTGCTTGGTCGGAAGGCTTGAACGGATGAAGTCAGTACGGGGTCAGACCGCTTCTGATCGGTATCACTCAGAACCGGTCTGACCCCGTACAGTTCGCGCCTTCTTTATTTGCGACGGGCCAGAAGCCAGCCGACGACGAAAGATAGGCCTAGGGTCAGGATGATGATCGCGTGCTGGTAGGCAGCCACGAAGAGCATTGCGATGGCATCCTGAGCATCGGACTTGGTGGTGAAGTGGAAGGTCAGTTCGGTGTAAAACCAGGCGCCAAAGAGGCCCGCAAGTATCGTGGCGAGGAGGGCGCCGATGGACGAAAATTTTTCGGAGCGGACCGCCAGAGCGACCAAGACGAAGGGCGAGACTAACCAGAGCGCAAAGCCCAGCTCGACCACCAGCATTCCCCAGTCCGAGAGGTTGACGTTGCGCAGGAATAAGGCCGGGCCGATGAGCCCGAAGGCGGCAGATAGGGCGTAAGTGAGAGTTTTGATTTTCACGGTAATATTATAGCTTTAATCACGCTTCTTGGGGAATCGATAAAATCGATAGGGCCTATTGTTTCTGGCGAGCCAGCCGCTGGTCAGCCAGAGCGTAAGCCGCCCTGCCTGCATCCGCTTACTTGCGGGCCGCGAAGTCGCGGGCGTAAGCCTCGGCGAAGTAGCTGAGGATGACGTCGGCGCCGGCGCGGCGGATGGCGAGGAGCGACTCATCGCGCGTGGCGCGGAGGTCGAGCCAGCCTTTTTCTGCAGCGGCGTGCAGCTGGGCGTATTCGCCAGAGACTTGGTAGGCGGCAACCGGTAGGCTTGTCGACTCACGCAGGTCGCGGATGATATCGAGGTACGCGCCGGCGGGCTTCACCATCAGGAGGTCGGCGCCTTCTTCCGCGTCGAGAATCGCCTCGCGGGCGGCCTCACGGCGATTGGCCGGATTCATCTGGTAGGTGGCCTTGGAAATGGGGGCTTCGCCGGCCTTGCGGGCGCTGCCGACGGCGTCGCGGAACGGGCCGTAGAAGGCCGAGGCGAATTTGGCGGAGTAGGCGAGGATGCCGGTGCCGGTGTGGCCGGAAGCATCGAGGGCCTTGCGGATGGCCTTCACGCGACCGTCCATCATGTCGGAAGGCGCGACGAAATCGGCGCCAGCCTGGGCGGTGAAGAGTGACATCTTCACGAGCGCTTCGACGGTGCGGTCATTGTCCACGTCGGTGCCGGCGGCGTTCAGGATGCCGTCGTGTCCGTGCGTGGTGTAAGGGTCGAGGGCGATGTCGGCGAAGATCACCGTGCCAGGAGACTTAGCCTTCACTTCGCGGATGGCGCGGAAGGCGAGGTTCGACGGATTGAGGGCTTCGGCGCCTTCGGCGGTCTTGCGCGTTGAATCGATCTTCGGGAAGAGAGCCACGCCATGGATGCCGAGGGCGAGGAGTTCGGCGCACTTGGTTCCGAGCTGGGCGAGAGGGATGCGGCTGATTCCCGGGAGAGAACCGACGGGCTCAGCGATGTCGCCTTCGGTGACGAAGATCGGCTGGATCAGGTGGCGGGGTTCGACGACCGTTTCACCGAGCATGGCACGGATACCGGCCGAAGCACGGAGGCGGCGGAGGCGGACGGACTGGTCGAGAGGGGCCGACATCGGAGGGTCTAGATAGTCGATGGGGGTGGGGAAGGGCAACGGCGAAGCCATTGGGATGCCTTTCGGTGGGACACTTTGTCATTCTGACCCGATTGGGACAGGGACAGTCCGTCGGCATACCTGAGAAAATCACAGCAAAAGCGGGAATTTCCCTTGGCACACGCCCTGCCAATAAGACGGCATAACCCATCACCCAAAACACACTATGAGTAAAATCATCGGCATCGACCTCGGCACCACCAACTCCTGCATGGCCGTTCTGGAAGCAGGCGAGTCCGTTGTCATCTCCAACTCGGAAGGCGCGCGCACCACGCCCTCCATCGTCGCGTTCACGAAGAACGGCGACATCCTCGTCGGTCAGGCCGCCAAGCGCCAGGCCGTCACCAACCCGAAGAACACGATCTTCTCCGCGAAGCGCCTCATCGGTCGCAAGTTCTCGGAAGTGAAGGCCATCGCCTCGAAGCTCCCTTACAAGGTCGTCGAAGGTAAGAACGGCGACGCCGCCATCGAATGCGAAGTCGACGGCAAGCCGCGCGTGTTCGCCCCGGAAGAAATCGCTGCCAAGGTCCTCGGCAAGCTTAAGGCCGACGCCGAAGCCTACCTCGGTGAGAAGGTCACGCAGGCCGTGATCACCGTCCCTGCCTACTTTAACGACTCGCAGCGCCAGGCCACCAAGGACGCCGGCACCATCGCGGGCCTCGAAGTGCTCCGCATCGTCAACGAGCCCACCGCGGCTTCCCTCGCCTACGGTCTCGACAAGAAGGGCGACGAAAAGATTGCGGTCTATGACCTCGGTGGCGGCACCTTTGACGTCTCGATCCTCGAGATCGGCGGCGGCGTCTTCGAAGTGAAGGCGACCAATGGCGACACCGAGCTCGGCGGCGACAACTGGGACGAACGCATCATCCAGTGGCTCATCGACGGCTTTAAGACGGAGACCGGCATCGACCTGTCTAAGGACGCGATGGCCCGCCAGCGCCTCAAGGAAGAAGCCGAGAAGGCCAAGATCGCCCTCTCGTCCTCGAACTCCGTCGACATCAATCTGCCGTTCATCACCGCTGACGCCTCCGGCCCGAAGCACCTGAACGTCACGCTCACTCGCGCCCAGATGGAAAAGGTCTGCGACGACCTCTCCGAGCGCACTCGCCGTCCGTTCGAGTCCTGCCTTAAGGACGCCGAGCTCAAGATGGCCCAGGTCGACGAGCTCGTCCTCGTCGGCGGCATGACCCGCATGCCCAAGATCATCGAGATCGCCCGCCTGCTCGCTGGCAAGGAGCCCCACAAGGGCGTCAACCCGGACGAAGTCGTCGCCATCGGCGCCGCCATTCAGGCCGGCGTGCTCAAGGGCGACGTGAAGGACGTTCTGCTCCTCGACGTGACCCCGCTCACCCTGTCCATTGAAACCATGGGCAGCGTCGCCACCGCGATGATCGAGCGCAACACGACCATCCCGACCAAGAAGTCGCAGATCTTCTCCACCGCTGCCGACAGCCAGCCGGCCGTCGACATCATCATCGTCCAGGGCGAACGCCCGATGGCGAAGGACAACAAGCAGCTCGGTACGTTCAAGCTCGACGGCATCAAGCCGGCGCGCCGCGGTGAACCGCAGATCGAAGTGACCTTCGACATCGATGCTAACGGCATCCTGCATGTCTCGGCCGTCGACAAGGGCTCGGGCAAGGAGCAGAAGATCTCCATCACCGGCTCCTCGGGTCTCTCCAAGGAAGAAGTCGAGAAGCTCCGCAAGGAAGCCGAACTCTATGCCGAATCTGATAAGAAGGTGCGCGAGCTCGCCGAAGCCCGTAACCGCCTCGACGCCGGCGTCTTCACCGCCGAGAAGTT
>CAXNEN010000200.1:0-3632 GCA_964201505.1 Opitutales bacterium | reverse complement strand
AGACGTCTACTGGCTGGACCTGCCTAACTGACGGAAAACAGGCTTATATTTCCTGTCTAAACGGGGTCGCGGACGGGCAGTTCCGTCTTGCTTCCCCCCTTTCGGTTCGTCATTTCCATGGGTCATCTTCGTTAGGGAGAGGGGCGGAGCCCTTCTCACGCTGGTCGGTAGGCGAAAGCCTATTCCAGACGGAGAGCCCGGCTAAACGGCGGGGCTTTCGGGAATCTCTCCCAAGTCGGCCATCATCAACCCAAAACTAACCACCACCATGTCCGTCAATAAGTCTGAAGTCATCAAGAAGCACCAGCAGGATGCCAAGGATACCGGCTCCCCTGAAGTCCAGGTCGCCCTGATCTCGGCCCGCGTCACCCACCTGACCGAGCACCTGCGCACCCACCGCAAGGATTTCCACTCCCGTCGCGGCCTAATCATGCTGACGAACCGTCGTCGCAAGCTCCTCGCGTACCTTAAGTCGTCTGACCTGGACCGCTACAACGCGCTCCTGGCCAAGCTCAACCTTCGCAAGTGAACGGCGCCTCCGGGCGCCTTTGTTCACCGAGCGTCCCAGCCTAGGCTGGGACGTCCGCTTTTCACCCACCCAAACCAACAACCCGTCGAGCAATCCCGCCCGACACAAAGCACCAAGCAAACACACACATGAAACAGAAACACTCCGTGACCATCGAAGAACTCGGTATCACGATCAACACGGGCTCCATCGCCCGCCTCGCCAACGGCGCGGTCACCATCAGCAAGGGCGAGACCACGCTCTTCGTGTCGGCTACCGCCGCCGAAGACCTACGTTCCCCCGACCAGGACTTCTTCCCCCTGACCGTCGACTACCGCGAGAAGTTCGCGGCGGCCGGCCGTTTCCCGGGCGGCTACTTCCGTCGCGAAGGTAAGCCTTCCGACAAGGAAGTTCTAACTTCGCGCCTCTGCGATCGTCCTCTCCGCCCGCTCTTCCCTGAAGGCTTCCTTAACGAAGTCCAGGTGATCGGCCTCCTCCTCTCGGCTGACCAAATCAATGACTCCGACGTCCTCATGGTGAACGGCGCTTCCGCTGCTCTCCTTTGCTCGGACATCCCGTGGAACGGACCGATTGCGGGTATCCGCCTTGGTCGCGTCGCCGGCCAGTTCGTCGTCAACCCGACCCACGAACAGCAGTATGAGTCCGACCTGGACCTCATCTACGTCGGCAACGAGAGCGACATGATGATGATCGAAGGTTCGGCCGACCAGCTGCCTGAAGCCGACTTCATCGCCGCCCTCGAATACGCCCAGAAGGCCATCCAGCCGATCATCGCCGCCCAGCGCAAGCTCGCCGCGATGTACTCCAAGACCAAGCGCGTCTTCCCGCTCGTTGTCTGCGAACCGAAGGCCCTCGCCATCTGCGAACGCGTGGCCGCCGAAGGCGACCAGCTCAAGAAGGCAATCTTCCTCGCTTCCAAGAAGGAACGTGGCGACGCCGTCAAGGCCGTGGTCGAGAAGTCCAAGGCCGCCTGTAAGGCTGAGCTCGGCGACGTCTTCGACTCCCGCCAGATCAAGATGGCCTTCGAAAAGCTCCAGGAAAAGGTTTACCGCAACGCCATCATCCAGAGCGGCGAACGTGCCGACGGCCGCAAGCCGCTGGATCTGCGTGCCATCTCTTGTGAAGTCGACGTGCTGCCTCGCGTCCATGGTTCCTCGCTCTTCCAGCGCGGCGAAACTCAGGGTCTCGTCCTCGCGACCCTCGGTACCTCCAAGGATGCCCAGGAAGTCGACGCCATCACCGGCGGCCCGAGCAAGCGCTCGTTCCTCCTGCACTACAACTTCCCGCCTTTCTCGGTGGGTGAGACCGGCCGCTTCGGCATGACCTCCCGCCGCGAAACCGGCCACGGTAATCTCGCCGAGCGCTCGCTGCTCTGCGTGCTGCCTTCCGAGCAGGACTTCCCGTACTCCATTCGTCTCGTCTCCGAGATCATGGAATCCAACGGCTCCACCTCGATGGCTTCCGTCTGTGGCGGCACCCTCGCTCTCCTCGACGCCGGCGTGCCCATCAAGGCCCCGGTCGCCGGCATCTCCTGCGGTCTCGTGACCGAAGACGCCGCCGGTAAGATCGTGAAGCACCGCGTGCTCACCGACATCATCGGCGCCGAAGACCACTACGGCGACATGGACTTCAAGATTTGCGGCACCCGCGAAGGTATCACCGCCTTCCAGCTGGACCTTAAGATCCACGGTCTCCCGATGAGCATCGCCAAGGAAGCCATCGCCCAGAACAAGGTCTCCCGCGACGCGATCCTGGACATCATGGCCAAGACCATGCCGGCCACCCGCGCCGAGCTGAAGCCCTGCGCCCCCCGCACCCACCGCATCAAGATTCCGTCCGATAAGATCGGCGCGCTCATCGGCCCGGGCGGCAAGAACATCAAGCGCATCACGGAATACACCGGTTGCCAGCTCGACATCGATCAGGACGACTCCGGTTGGGTCACGATCTTCGCGACCGACGGCGAGTCCCTCGCCCGCGCGGTCAACGAGGTCAACCTCCTCTCGGCCCAGATCGAGATCAACAAGACGTACAAGGGCATCATCCGCTCGGTGAAGGAATTCGGCGCTTTCGTCGAATGTCTCCCCGGTCAGGAAGGCCTCGTGCACGTCTCCGAACTCGCCGACCATCGCGTCGAGCACGTCGAGGACATCTGCAAGCTCGGTGACGAGATCATCGTCAAGTGCGTGGGCATCGACGATAAGGGCCGCGTGCGCCTCTCTCGCCGCGCCGCCATCGCCGAGAAGGAAGGTCGCGACTACGCTCCCGCCCCGAAGCCGATGGACCGCCCCCGTGGCGACCGTCCGGATCGTCGCTAAGCCCCGGTTGAACGACCAGACAAGGCCCCGCTCAACCCGGGGCCTTTTTTGTGCCCGCTTACTTTGTGGGCTTGTCCGAGGCCGTCACGCGTTCGAACCAGGCGCGCGCCACGCTCGTCGCGGCGCAGTCGCGTAGCGGCCAGCGGTCGTTATGCGGGTGCTTCACGGCATCGTTCGGGAATTTCCCGTAGAGCGCGCCCATGTCGACCGCTAGGTAGTCTACGTTCTTCGCGGCAATGGGCTCGACGAAATCACGCGTCTGATTGCCAGGGTACTCTTGACTGACTAGCACCGGGCGTCCCTGCAGGCGACGCAGGCGCACGGCGGCTTCTTCGCGGTAGCGGGTCAGTGGCGCTCCCCACGGGGCGGTCCAGGCCTTCACGCCGTCGAAGTGGTCGTGGGCCCAGAGGCCGCACCAGAGCTTGGAGACATCATCGTCGTGCAGGCCAAGGAAGGAGACCCCGATGGCACCGCGGGAAAATCCGCAAAGGACGACCCGCTTAGCGTCGCCGCCGAATTCGGCGCAGATCCGGGGGATGTTCGTCTTGGCGTAGCCGACGGTGGCGTCGATGTCGCCCCACCAGGTGATCTCGTTATTCTGATGGTCCTTGGCGATGTAAGGCAGCACGACCCAGATGGCCTTACCGCGCGCGACGCCATAGCCGAGCGCGGCGCCTTCGACTTCTCCGGTCGAGCCGGAGGCTGGGTAGTAGTTGCCGGTGTATTCGGCGATGACCGGCCAGCTCTTGCCGCGAGCCTTCCAGTCTGGCGTCCAATCATCCGGC
>CAXNEN010000199.1:0-3641 GCA_964201505.1 Opitutales bacterium | reverse complement strand
GGGAGCGGACTCATAGGGGAGTTGTATTCCGAATTCAGAGAAAGGGTAGAACGAACAAGGCCGGGACTAGCCCGGCCTCGTAAGGATCGTCTGACGAAATGGAATTACTTCTTCGCCGAAGCCTTCACGGCACCAGGCGAGTAGAAGCGGTTCATCTTATCGAGGATGGCGTTCTCGGCCGCAGCGCGGTCGATGATGCCGGTGTGGCGATAGACAATCTCGCCACCGGGGGCGACGACGATGGTATGCGGGATGGGGCCAGGCATGTCCTTATCGAGAACGGCCACGAGGTCGTCACCGCTGCCGGCGAAGAGGTAGCTATTCGTGGTGCGTCCTTCCTTCTTAAGGGTGTTCTCGACCTTCTTGCTGAGGCCAGCGGCCTGCTTGAAGAGGAACGCCTCGGCCTTGGCCTTATCCTCGGGCTTATCGAGGCTTATGGTCACGAGCTCGAAGTCGCGCATGTCGAACTTACGGGAGATTTCGACGAGGTCAGGGAACTCCTTGACGCACGGTCCGCACCAGGTGGCCCAGACGTTGATCATGCGGTACTTGTTAGACTTGTTGGCGCGAAGGTTGGCGATGCCGGCCTTATCGATCAGCTCGACGGCGACGGGGGTCTTGGCCCAGGCCTCATGCTTGGCATCATGGCCAGCCTTCTTTTCGCGCCACTTGGTCGAGCAACCCATGGGCTTGGTGAGCTCGAGCTCAACCTTCTTGCCCGCGAGGATGGCGTCCACGGCATTCTGGCAGTCCTTGGACTTCACGGTGCTGTCATCGTAAAAGCGGGAGTCGTCGAAGCGGCCCTGGTAGCGGAGCTTGAGGTTCTTATCGAAGACGAAGACGTGAGGGGTCGCGAGGCAACCGTAGGCGCGGGCGATGGCCTGGGTGTCGCCGTCGTAAAGGTAGTCAAAGGTCCACTTGTTCTTTTCAGCGTAGGGCTTCATCTCGGCATAAGAGTCGCCGTACTCACCGTAACCGAGCTCATCCTTGCTGAGGCCGTCCGGGTGGTTGGGGTTGATCGCGAGGAGCTTCACGCCCTTACCCTTGTATTCTTCGTAGAACTTCTGGAGGCGGCGCTCGATGCTGTGCGAGGTCGGGCAGTGGTTGGAGGTGAAGAGGACGACGAGCGCTTCGCCGCCGGTGTATTCAGCGAGCTTGTGCTTCTTGCCATCGGTGCCGAGCAGCTCGAAGTCAGGAGCGGTATCGCCGCTCTTGAGCGTGCGGATATCGGGCGGGTGACCGTTGACCAGACCAGGGGCATCAGCGGCGCGGACGCCGACAACGGCGGCCAGGACGGCAAGGAGGGACATTAGGCTCTTCATGGGGTGTAGGGGGTTAAGGATTAGAGTCCCGAAATCCCGAGGTGTTCCAATCCGAAAATAGTCAGAATGCCCGGAATTCCCGTCCGAGGTCCTCGGCCGAGCCGTCCCCGCAATCCACCAACGCCAACCGCCCTGCCCTAACGGCGAAGACCGCCACCTGGCGATAGCGCCGCCCAAACTCCACCGCCCCGGGCAGCCCGATAGGAACACCCCAGCCGGGCTCAAGATGAACCCCGTCCGCCGACCCGCCGGTAATCCGATGCAATCGATAGCCGGCCGACCGGAGTTCGGACTCTAAGGCCGTGTCAGCCTCGAGATTCCGTTCGGGGGACGTCGGCAGACCATCCGGATCATATGCCGTGATGATCGCGAAGTCCGCCGGCCAATCCGCCGGCAAAGGCGCAAACCGAAAAACGGCCTGCTTGTACTGCTCTCGTTGCTCTGGGGTCATGCTCGATAAACAAGACAGGGCGACCACAGTCGCCCTGTCGAACGGAGAATCTGTCGAACTTACTTCTGCGCGACGAGCTGCAGCTCCTGGATCGCCCAAGGCTGGCCTTTGGTGGCGTCAGTGAGGGTAACCTTCACGAACTTGGTCGGCTTGGCGCCGAAGTAAGCTTCGGAGAGCGAGTAGAGGCCGTGGTTGGTGCCGAGCGGAAACCATTTCTTTCCGTCGACAGAACCCTCGACCTTGAAGTTCTTGGGGAAGGCGCTCGGACGACCGGAGGAATCCATGCGTACTCCGGCAATCGCCTGCGCTGCCGGGAGTTCGACCTGATACCACATGCCCTTCTTCTGCTCGACCTTGGTTTCCCAGCGGGTCTTGCCGTCGGCGTCACAACCATTCTGAGCGGTCTCCGCGGCATCGCTGGCCGAGACCTTCCAATCCTTGGCGGCCTTGACGATCGGAGGCAGCGAGGCCTGCAGGGTTTCCTGCGTCCAAGGAGCGGTGACTCCTTTCACCTCCTCGCGGATGCGGGCGACATCCTTGGGGAAGATGAGCGCACCCTTGTTGCCAAAGGAATTACGAACGTAAGAGGTCACGGCGGCGATCCACTCGTCGTCGTTCATCGGCATAGGCACCATCTGGGCGTCGTAGGTCTTACCGCCGATGGGGCCGGCCATGCCGTTAAGGAGGACGCGCACGACACCATCACGATGTCCCTTGATGGTCGCAGCATTGCCGAGGGGCGGTGCGATGGTCATACCGGGCTTAGGGCCCTCGACGGCCATACCTTTACCGTCGTAACCGTGGCAAGCGAAGCAGAGCTCACGATAGATGGCCTGACCCTTGACGAGAAGTTTGTTCTCTTCTCCCGTGTAATCGCGTCCGCCGACCTGATCGGTACCGGTCAGAATAATCGCACCCAGCTCACGCACTCCCTTGGAGGTGGAAGCAAGCAAGGTCTTCTGCTGGAACTTGGCAAAGTCTGGCCAGGCCTTAACCTCGTTAGAACCGAGGACCTTGGCGGTCATGATGGTCTGGAGGGCGACGTTGGGATCCTGATCGACGCCGAGCTTAGCAAAATCTTCGATAAGCGACTTATCGCCGGCCCGGACGAGAGATTCGCCGGCGCGGAGGCCCTGGCGGCGGAGATCGGGATTCTTGTCGGCGAGAAACGCACGCACGGTCTTGGCCTCAAGCGCACCGAGGCCTTCGAGCGTCCAGAGCGCATGGATGCGTCCGAGGGACTCCTTGCCGCCGAGCGCTAGCTCGGTGAGCTCAGGGACGACCGACTTGTCGCCCTTGAGCACAAGGAGCTTCTGGGCGGTATCGCGCCACCAGCCGTTAGGGTGTGAAAGATGCGCGACCAGCTGGGCCGGAGTCTCTTCGAGCATGCGCGGCTGAGGGCCAGGCTTGAAGTCCTTGTGCACGAGGCGCCAGATGCGGCCGTAGCCGTAAATCTTATCCAGCCCGTACTGCTGCACAACCTTACGGAGATAACTGCCTTCCTTGACCCAGTTGCCTTCCTGGATGATGCCGCGATACATATCCACGAGGTAGAGGCAGCCGTCCGGACCATTCACCATGTTGACGATGCGGAAGTTCGGATCGTTGGAGCGGATGAACTCTGACTTGGCGTAGGGATTACTGATATAGGTGATGCCATCGACGACCGAGACTTTGGCGCGGCGGATGAGTCGGCCGACCGGCTCGGAGATAAGGACGTCGCCCCGCAGGTCGGCCGGCAAGCGGTCGCCGCGGACGACTTCCTGACCGCACGCGGCGGTGAAATGGTTCAGGGTCTTGTCGAGACGCGTGCGTCCAGCGCCGCCCTGGTGGTCGGCGAGGCCGATTTTAGGCCAGACCTGCATGAA
>CAXNEN010000198.1:0-3662 GCA_964201505.1 Opitutales bacterium | reverse complement strand
GGCGAAAGGCTTCGCCGAGAGAGTGGGAACCGGAGGCGCACGCCGAAACGACGCCGAAGTTGACAGACTTCGCTTGGAATTCGATGGCCACGACGCCGGAGGCGATGTTGGCGATGAGCGAAGGAATCGTGAAAGGCGAGACGCGCGACGGGCCGCGCTCGATGAGGACGCGGGCTTGGTTCTCGATGGTCTCCATGCCGCCGATACCGGAACCAATAATTACCCCGAAGCGTTCGGAATCAATCTTCGTGACGTCGACGCTCGCATCTTGGATAGCGAGGCGGGAAGCGGCGACAGCGTACTGCGTGTAGCGGTCATTGCGCTTGGCCTCCTTAGCGTCCATGAACTTGGAAGGATCGAAATCGCGGATTTCGGCGCCAACCTTGGAAGGAAAGTCCGTGGGGTCGAAGCGCGTGACCCGCGAAATCCCGGAACGACCCTTGATCAGGGCGTCCCAGAAGGTCGCGTTATCGTGACCGAGGGCTGTCACCGAGCCGATGCCCGTGACGACTACCCGGCGAGATTTGCGGTCGGAGCTCAAGGGGGCGGGCCTACGAGAAAAGCCCGTTCTGCTTACTTGGTGGCGTGGGCCTTGATGTGCTCGATGGCATCACCAAGGGTCTTGATACCGGCAGCCTTATCTTCCGGGATCGTGAGGCCGAACTCGTCTTCGAACGCCATGATAATCTCGACGAGGTCGAGGGAGTCAGCCTTCAGGTCGCCCTGAAAGGTGGCCGTGGGGGTCAGCTGGTCAGGGGTGACGGAGAGTTGATTGACGATGATGTCCTTGACGCGTTGTTCGATGTTTTCGGGCATAATAAAGGGTGTTTAAGTTGTTATCTGGGTGTCAGATAGGGGGGGCATCGTCAAGTTTAGAAAAACCGCGAAAACCCCGCCCAAAGAGCATAGTGGAAACGTGGCAGACTGACGAACGGACAGCATAGCGGGGATGGTGCATCATAACAGAGTGCACACGGATGCGTGCATCGATAAAAACGATGACCGCCATCTGGATATTCCGCTGGATGGGTAACCCCCCCTCTAGTAATCGGGTTGTCAGATGGCCATGCCACCGTCCACCGAGAAGACCTGTCCGGTGATGTAACCCCCCTCTTCGGAGGCCAGATAATCGACCATGGCGGCGATGTCATTGACGGAGCCAAATCGACCCAGCGGGATGAAGCTGAGGATCTTCTGCTTCACCTCTTCCGAAAGCTCGCCCGTCATGTCCGTGGTGATGAAGCCAGGGGCGACGGCGTTGGCGGTGATGGAGCGTCCCGAGAGCTCGCGAGCGAGCGTCATGGTGAGTCCGTGGAGGCCGGCCTTGGCGGCGGCATAATTGGCCTGACCGGCATTACCCTGCACTCCCGTGACGGAAGAGATGCTGATGATGCGACCCCAACGCTTCTTGGTCATCGGGCGCACGAGCCCCTTAGTCCAATAGAATGCGGAGGAGAGATTAGTGGAGATCACGTCGTTCCAATCCTGATCCGACATCGCCATGACGAGTTTGTCGCGGGTGATGCCGGCGTTATTGACGAGGATCTCGACGGCGCCGAATTCGGCGTTGATCTGCTCGCACGCCTTGGCGACCGCGGCGGCGTCGGAGACGTCGACCTGAAAGGCCTTGGCCTTCTGGCCCTTGGCGACGATATCGTTGGCCACCTGCACGCAGGTCTCGGACTTCGAGACGCAAAGGACGGTATGGCCGTGGGAAGCGAGTCGTTCCGCGATGGCCTTGCCGATGCCTCGACCGGCTCCGGTGACGAGGGCGACGCGGGGAGAGTGCGTGAGATGCATCGGGCTTTTATGTGGAAGGAAAACACCCTGCTGGCAAGTGGCTAATGCCCCGCCGGAAGCACCCTGCCCAGTCCTTGGCGCTCAGTAGACGTCGCGCTGGTAGCGACCGTCCTTCTTGAACTGCTTGACCCAATCCACGGCGGCTTCAGGCGTCATCCCACCCTGCTCGGCCACGATGGCGTGCAGCGCCGCATCAACGTCCTTAGCCATGCGCTTGGCATCGCCGCAGACGTAGAAATAAGCGCCCTGCTGGATCCACTTCCAGAGTTCGACGGCGTTCTCGCGCATGCGGTCCTGCACGTAGACCTTGGCGACCTGGTCACGCGAGAAGGCGGTGTCGAGACGCGTCAGCACGCCAGACTGGAGATATTCCGCCCACTCATCGGCGTAGAGGAAGTCATGGTCCTTGCGCTGCTCGCCGAAGAAGAGCCAGTTCGGGCCCTTGGCGCCGCGGGTGGCGCGATCCATGACGAAGCTACGGAACGGGGCGACGCCGGTGCCTGGGCCGACCATGATGACCGGGATGTTATCGTCGGCCGGGAGACCAAAGTGCGAAACGGCGACGAAGACGGGGAGATCCGGTTCATTCATCCGCGCACGGTCGGCGAGGTAGCTCGAGCAGACGCCTTCGCGTGGGTGGCCGTTGGTCTCATAACGGACGACGGCCACAGTGAGATGGATTTCCTGCGGATACTTCGAAGGGGCGGAAGAGATCGAGTAGAGACGCGGCATGAGCTTACGCATCAGTTCGATGACTTCTTGGGCGGACGGACGGGCGGACGGATGCTCCAGGAAGAGATCGAGAAACTCGCGTTGCTCCATCCAGGCTTTCTTCTTCTCGGGGTCGGCTTCGCCGATGGCGGCGGCGAGGCGGGCCTTATCGCCGTCATCGGTCGCACGATCGTGAAGAAGCTGGGCGAACTTGTAGGTCGGGCCGTTAAGGGCCAATCGGGTCGACAGGGCCTGGCGGAGAGCAATCGGGGCCAGGTCCTTGGGGATGGTCACCTGCTCGTCACCCGTAAAACCGGCGGCCTGCAGCAAGGCAGTCACGGCGGCCGGGTTGTTGGTCGGGAAGACACCGAGGCTATCCCCGCACTTGTAGGTCAGGCCACTGCCGGCGAGGGAGACCGAGTAATGCTGGGTATCCTTCTGGCTGGCCGGAGAACTCAGGCGACGTCGGTCGACGAGGCGAGCCGGGAAAGGGTGATTCTTGTCGTAAGGAGCGGACATGAAAGTACCCCGCAGGATGCCGAGCGGGGTACTGATGCAAACCTCTTTTAGGCTAAGCCTTACTTCCAGACCTTGACCCAGTCGATGTCGACGTCATCCGGCAGGGTCTTGAGGACCAGTCTCGGGCGGTCATCCTCATCGATACGATGGACCAAGGCCAGCGACATGGGCCGGACGAATTCCTTCCGCTCGAGCTTATGGACGGCCTTGCCATCCATGTACCAGGTGAAGCCTTTGTCCGTCCAAAGAATGCCGTAGGTGTGGAATTTCTTGGAGAGATCGGCGAACTTGCCGATCGCTTTGTCGGGCCGGTAGTCCTGCGATCCCGACTCCAAGTTGCCGCGGGCCCAGGGGCTGACCCGTTCCTTGCCCGTGCCGTGGAAGGAGGTGACGATGCTGGGCGGAGTCTTCTCGTCATCGGTCGAGATGCGGAAAGCCCCGGCATGCCCGTCGCCCGCATGCATCCGCATGGAGGCCTCGAAATAACCGAACTGCTGGCTGAACTTCCCGCGCGTCGTGATCGTGTTGTTCTGGATCATATTGACGTCCGTCTTGAGGCCGATGCGCAGGGCGCCCCCCTTGGCAGATTTGACGAAAGTGAACACGGCCCTTGACCCGAAGACCGTCCACTT
>CAXNEN010000197.1:0-3700 GCA_964201505.1 Opitutales bacterium | reverse complement strand
GGCCGAAGTTGAAATGGATCACGTCCCATTTGCCTTCGCCGAGCCACTTGGCGAGGTTGGCGGTGCCGCCCTTGCTCGCGCCACCGTTGGTCGGGATGCGGTGCACGTTGGCCTTGCCGGCGAGTTCCTGACGGACGGGCAGGGTATAGCCGATCGAGATCGAGTCACCGATGAGCAGCACGCGCGGCAAGCCGGCGACGTCTACGATCGGAGCCATGGCCGGATTCGGAGCCTTGGCTTTCGCTTTGGCCTTGGCGGGAGTTTTCTCAGCCGGCTGGACCTTGGGGGCATCGGCGGCGAAAAGGGAGAGGGAGGCGAGGGTCAGGAGTAGAGACAGCGTCTTCATGGGGGTGGGGGGGATTGAAGGGAGAATGGAGGACTGAATCGAGGACTGAATTGAGGACTGCGTCGAGGGCTGAATGGAGTGCTGAATCGATGACAGAGGGCTGAATCGATCACTGAGGACTGCATGGAGGGTTGAGTGGAAAAGCCTGCCACCGGCCACCCGGGGCTGCCACCTGCCACCCGAAATGAAATCATAAGATCAGAGGGAGACCGGAGACCGGATGATTGGCTGGGGTTTCTTATGTCCGCAGCAAACTTTCCGGTTTCCGGTCTCCCCCTGAGTTCTGCTATCGGTCCTACCGCCAACCGCTATCCGCCAACCGCTAACACCTATCTCATCACTGCCCCAACGGCTTCGACAAATCGAACTCGGCCTTGGTCGTCCAGCGCTGCTTGGTGCCGGCGGGGGCTTCGACGCGCGTGCGGAAGAGGACGGTGTTATCGAGGTCGAGGTTGTCGGACCAGATGAACTTCGCGCCCGCGAAACTCTCCTTGGCCTTGGTGAAGGACTCCTTGGGGTTCACGCGTTCCTCGGTGTATTCGGTCGCGTGGGCCCACTGGCTGTCATCGAAGTCGACGGCGAACCAGTCGGCCGGGACAGGCGTGTGTTCGACCTTAGGATTCTTCACATCGCCATTGAGCGGACCTTTGAAATAGCTCTTCGCCTTCCACTTCGCGTTGGTGACGGTGCCGTCGGCGAACTTCAGGACCAGGCCGGCGTCGCCGATGCGGTCGCCATATTCGAGGCCGGTTTTCGGGTCGGCGTTGTCGCGGCCCATGATGGCGATCGTCATCGGGTATTCCGGGAGGATGTCGACCGACACGACGTTGTGCGGCATATAGTCGATGGGGTCGACGACGCGGAGCTTGCCGTTGATGTAGAGGATGAACCAGTTGTCGGCGTAGACGTTGAGCTTGAGGGTGTCCTCCGTCGAGGGCTTCACCATGCCAGGCTTGTCGCCCTTCTTGCCGCCTTTGCCTTTTTTACCCTTACCTTCGTTGGGGGGCGGGCCAGATTCGTTCGCGGCGTCGCTGGTGACTTCTAGGCCCGTCGGTACGATGGCGCCGCCGTCACCAGGCGGAGGGCGTTTGCCTTTCTCGCCTTTGCCTTTGCCCTTTTCGCCGCCCTTACCGCCGGCCCCGCGTTCACCCGGAGTGTAGGTCTCGGTGGCCGTGGAGCCATCGGGGTTGGAGTAGAGGAAGGTCCAGGTCTTATCGGAGTTGAGCGTGTATTTCACGCTGAGCGGCTTACCGTTGAGGGTGTAGTTAAGGGCGTATTGGTTGCCATCGACCGTGAAGCCCTTGATCAGCGCGCCGCGGAGCGGGCTCTGCGTGTAGCTGGAGCCGGTGCGGCGGACATGGCTGGCGGAGGGCTGTGGATCGACCTGGCCGTCGACTTCCTTCACTTCACCGTGGAAGCCGCCGTTGATATACGGATACTTCTTCTGAGCGTGGTAGTGGTAGCCAAGCGGCTTGGTCTCGTGGCCACCGAAAGCGTCGAGCTTGCCGACCGTGGAGCCGTCGGGTTCGTTGTAGCCGTAGATCGCGTAGCCATCGAGGGCGACCGCGATGGGCTTACCCTTGCCGAGCTCCTTCTCTAGGAAGACCGGCGCGTCATGGTAGTGGTAGTCGTCGGCTTTGCCGCAGTGGCCACCGAAGTCGTCGAGTTCGCCCGCAGCCTTGGTGTCATCGCCGCGGTTGTTGAGCGCGTTGAAGATCGGCACGCCGTTGGCGGCGAGCGCGATGGCACCGCGCATGAAGTGCGTCTTGGCCGACATCGGTTCCTTCGCGGGCACAGGCTTGAGCGGGATGCGCCAGGCGGTAGCGCCGGCATAGGTCTGCGGAATCGGCACCTGCTGCTGCCAGGACTTGATGCCGATCATCATCGGGTGGTCAGGCAGGCCCTTCGCCTCAACGTAGAGGTAAGTATCGTCCCAGCGGACGTTGACGTTCTTGGTGAACGTCTGGAACGGCGTGGCGATCAGCGGCGCGCTGCCGGGGGCGGCGGCGAGGTAAGTACTGGTCATCACGTATTTGACCGAAGGCTGGACGATTGCGGGCGCCTCGGACGGCGTGCGGTACTGTTCGGCGACCGGAGGGATATGCGCGTGCGTAGCGGCGTGGAAGCCGAGTGTGGCAAGCAGGAGGACGGTGGACTTGGGGCGCATGGCTTTAGATTAGGATACCATCATACCCGAAGCGACCTTAAGGGCAGGTTAAATCCCACCCAGTTCCCCAAATCAGCCCCGCAGGCGGAGCAGTTCCTCGATCCGGGCGACATCGTCTGGCTTGATGAGAAGCTTGCCGCCCGAGACGGTCTCCTTGATCTGGCCGGGCTTGCGGGCGCCGACGATCGCGGCAGTCACGCGCGGCTGGCGCAGCACCCAGGCGATGGCGAGCTCCGCGGAGTTGCGACCGTAGCGGTGGGCGATCTCGGCGAGGCCTTTGGCCAGCGCGATGTTCTTGGAGAGCAGTGGTTCGTTGAACTGCGGGTCGGCGCGACGGTGGTCGTCGGTCGGGAGGGCGTCGGCCCATTCCTTGGTGACCTTGCCGCTCAGCAGGCCTTTCTGCATCGGGCTGTAAGAGACGATGCCGATGTCGTTGGCTTCGCAGTAGGGCAGGAGCGCCGCCTCGATGCTGCGGTTCAGCATGCTGTAGGGTGGCTGGAGGAACGTCACGCGGTGGATGGGCTGGATGCGTTCGAGCTGGGCGACGCTGAAGTTGCTGACGCCGGCGAAGCGGACTTTGCCTTCCTTCACGAGCTCGGCGACGGCGGACCAGCCTTCTTCGATGTCTTCGTCCGGCTGCGGCCAGTGAATCTGGTACATGTCGATGACATCAATCTGCAGGCGGCGGAGGCTGTCCTCGCATTCCTGCTTCACGCTCGCGCGCTTGAGGCGCGGCACGATCGTGCCGTCCGGCTCCCAGCAGCGTTCGCACTTCGTCGAGACGATCGGCTTCTCCTTCATCTCCTTCAGCGCGCGACCGACGACTTCTTCCGAGCGGCCTAGTCCGTAGACCGCCGCGGTATCGATCCAGTTGATCCCGACGGCCATCGCCTCGTGGATGGTGCGAATCGAAAGGGCGTCGTCTTGGGCGCCCCAGCCGAATTTCCAATCGCCGCCGCCGATGGCCCAGGTACCCAGACCCACGGGCGTGAGATGGAGCGGAGAATTGCCGAGCTTACGGGTCTTCATGGCGATGAGGGTATTTCGGAGAAGGGGCGAGAGATGTCGATTACGGATGACGGTGGAGAGGGCTGAATGGAATTTGTAGCACCCGCCACCCGAAACGAATTCATAAGACTCAAAGGGAGACCGGAAACCGGATGATTGGCTGGGGTCCTTGATAATGG
>CAXNEN010000196.1:0-3739 GCA_964201505.1 Opitutales bacterium | reverse complement strand
GCTAGCTGTCACGGCCTCGCCACCCGCGGCGGCTTTTCCGCTCACCTTCTGATACTCCGCCAACGTGATCGTGCCGTCCTTATCCAGGTCGAAGCGGGCAAAGGTCGTCTTGTTCGGCAATTCGTCGGCCGTAACTTTACCGTCACGATTAAGGTCATAACGCCCGAAGACGCCGTCAGTTTCCTGGGCCATCGCTGCCAAGGAGAGTCCGAGAAGGCCGATGACTCGTATCATCCTAAGTCGCATCTGTTGTTTCAACCCTGTTGGGGTGCAGAAGTTGCGTCATCGGCGTTTTTGATTAGAATGGACTCAGACCTGAGACTCGCAGTCAGCTCAGCGGCCCAGCTGATCGTCGCCGTGCTGCTTGATCCACTGGCGCATCCAGGGGGCGGAAGGGGCGCCGATGTCGAGGTGGGTGTTGCCGAGGACGACGAGGTCGCAGACCCGGCCTTCCTTGAGCCACTTGAGGCCGAGGCCGCACTGGAGTTCCATCAGGTCGAGCGGCGTCGGCTTGCCGAAGCGGTAGGTCGGGTCGGCCTTCTTCTTCTCATCGAGGCCAGTGTAGTCCCAGAGGTAGATGCCGAGGGCGATCTTGGTGTCCTTGGGTTTGGCGGCTTCGATGCGCGCGAGGTTCTTCTCGAGGTCCTTGAGGTCTTCGCTCTTCCAGGTCCAGAGCACGATGACGTCGAAGTGCTTCAGTGAGTCGGCCAGAGGAGGTTCGCAGTGGGTGTATTCGGGATGCAGCGGGTCGAGGTCGTAGGCGTAGACGGTCGTCCAGACTTCCATCGGGCGGCCGACCTTGGCTAGCTGGGCGCGCATGGTCTTGAGTTCCTCTTCGGACATCGCGGGATGGCCGGCGAAGGTTCCGTCCGGGCGCTTCTTCCGGTCTTTGACGAAGTCATCGAGGTAGACACCAGTGAAGTTAGGATAGGTTTTGGCGAGCGAGACGATGTCGGGCAGCGTCTTCAGGCCGCCGCCGCCGCTCGAACCGACCGCGGACCAGCTGACCTTCTTCAGCGACTCGAACGAGATCGCCCATTGGTCCATCGTCGTCTTCGCCTTCCACTTGATTTCCGCCCATCGTGGGTAGGGCCGGGTATGGTCCTGGGTGACGAAGAGTAGGTTCTGAATTCCAAGCCAATGGGCGCCCTCGACGGGAGTCATGCGGGATCCGCCGCGGACGCCGGCGTTTTCCAGATACTCGGCGTCACCGCCCGGCGGGCAGGCGAACAGCCAGAGGTGGTCGCGGACCGTCGAGGTCTTAGGCGTCGGCTGGGCGTTCAAGGCCAGCGGCGCACAGAGCAGGGCGAGGAGCAATGAAAGGGTGGGGCGCATCAGGGTGAAGACGGCGTCATCCTCTCATGTTTCTTGTCGCAATGAAGTTTAATCTCACGGACTTGCAGGCCGCCCAACAAAAAGGCCCGCCAGACGAATCTGGCGGGCCTGAGGGACGGCATCGGTGGGCGGCTTACTTCTTCGCGAGGTCGAAGCGGGCTTGGCGTCGGGGATCCCGCCGTAGTCTGCGCTTTTCTTGAATTCCTCGTCGGTCACGGCGACGCGCGGGACCGGTTTATAGAAGTCAGCGCCGCAGCTTTGAATCGTCCCGCGCCAGGTTTCCGGGTGCTTGAAGCCCGTCATGCCTGCCACGCGGGCGCCGCCGGAGTATCCGGCCACGTAAATCCGTTTCGGATCGATAAGGTAGTACTTCTTGATCAGCAGGGCGGAGGTGAGGGCTCGGGCGTCCCGAAGTCCGAGCGACTCCTTGTTTCCCGCATTCTGGGGCGCGACATAGATGAGCTTGTATTCGTCCAGGACAGGAATCCATGTCGCCGGACAGCCCATCTTGCTTTGCGGCCCGCTGATGAAAACCACGACCCCGTAGCTCGCTTGCGGAGTGAAGTCGGCGGGCAGTCGGATATGGAAAGTCTCCTTAGCGCTCTCCAGCTTCACGGTGTTATCAGGTAGCTGGGGTAGGAGCGGGTCAGGGCAGCCGACGGTCAGGCCTTTGCCGGGAAGAAGCGGGGGGGTGCCCCGGGTTTAATCCAAGGATTGGCCTCGTCCTGCTTGCCTGCCCGCAAGAGGGCGGGTGAAATAAGGGCACAGGTGACGAGGAGCAGGCGTAAGAGGTTTGTCATCGGGACGCCTTTATAAGCGTTTACTTCTTTTCCGTGCGCTTGGCTTTACGTTTAGCGACCTTGTCGTCGCCTCCGGAAGGTTTGGCTTCACCTTCTTCGCCTGCTTCGGTCGCAAGCCCTGCGGACTTGTCCAATGGCGCATAGTTAGCCACGGCTTTGGCCAGCTGGACCGGATTATCACGAACGTCAAAAGCCGCAAGGCAGTGGTCATGGGTTTCGATCATCCATTGACGTAGGCGATCCTGGTATTTCTTCGCGACGGCTTGTTGGCTGGGGTCGTGGATGAGATTCTTGAGGCAGCCGGGATCTTTCTGGAGGTCATAGAACTCCTGCGGGACTCGGTGGCGGAACATCTCCACGCGCGCTTGCATTGCGGGGTCGGTCTTACCGGCTTCTTCCATCGCGGCGAAGGTCAGGCCTTCATTATTGTTCTTGTATTTGAATTTCCCGTCGGAAAAGGCATTGAAGATATAGGCATATTTCCCGTCTTGGACGCATCGCATCGGCTTGGGTGGCCCGCCGATGGTGTAATCGATCTGGGTGAAAACGACATCGCGGCCGGCCTGGTCGCCGCCTTTGAGCAGGGGGACGAGGGAGCGACCGTCGAGCCCGGCGGGAAGCGACTGGCCCGTGGCTTCCAAGAAGGTCGGGAAGAAATCAACCTCGGAGACGAAATGCGATTTGTCCGAGACGCCGGCCTTGGTCACTCCGGGCCAGCGCACGAGCATCGGCGTTCGATTGCTCGCAACGTAGGTGTTAGCCTTGGCGAAGGGGAACGGCGAACCGTTGTCGGTGATGAAGACCACCATCGTATTGCCCGCCAGGCCTGAATCTTCGAGCGCTTGGAGCACACGGCCGACAGTGTCATCCAATCGGCGGACCGAGTTCAAGTAGTGTGAATATTCGATGCGGACTTTCGGCAGGTCGGGAAGGTAAGGAGGGACGATGACTTCTTCTGGCTTAAAGAGGCGGGAGGGCACTTCTTCACCGTTTTTCTTTTTGCCTTCCGGATCGTAGAAAGGGCGATGGGGGTCATGAGAATTCACCATGAAGTAGAACGGTTTTTTCTGGCTTTTGCTTTGGGCGAAAAACTCTTTCGCATAGTCATGGTATTTCTTCGGGCTGCGGCCGGCGCCTAGCTCCGCATAGTCATGGACAAAGTCCCATTTAAAACTCGGATCTGGGGTCGAGTGGCTGACTTTGCCCAGCACTCCGGTGAGGTAGCCTGCATTCTTAAAAGTACCGAAGACGGTGGGGATGGGTTTGGGTAGTTTGTTGAAGCCGAAGAGTCCGCTATTATGACCATAGCGTCCGGTGGCGATGATGCTGCGGCTCGGACAGCAGATGGCGTTGTTGACGAAGCCATGCTGAAAGCTGAGGCTTTGGGTTGCGAGCTTGCTCAGGTTCGGAGTGACGTTCGCTACTTTGCCGTCCAGAAAGTCCATGACCTCATTACCGAGGTCGTCGGCGGTGATGAGCAGGACGTTGAGCGGCGGCTCGGCGGCGCGAAGCGACGCGAGCGAGGATAGGAGCAAGGCGGCCAGGAGGGTGGAGGCGATTTTCATCGTAAGGTGGCGTTCGGCAGGGGCTTGAGGATTACTGTG
>CAXNEN010000195.1:0-3740 GCA_964201505.1 Opitutales bacterium | reverse complement strand
TCTACGACCACGACCGATTTCGCCTTCCGGGAAGTTATCTTCATGGGGGAGTACCGATGATTCTGTCCTCCTTCCCGTCGCAGGCGAACGCAAAAGGGCGTTCTTTGGTAACAATCTTATTCCGCCGCCGGGTCGACCAGCCCTTGGCGAACCACGAAGCGGACCAGACCGGCCACGTCCCTTACGCCCAGCTTGCGCATCAGGTTGGCCCGGTGGTTCTCCGCCGTCTTGATGCTGATGTGCAGGTGGTGGGCGACCTCCTTGCTGCTATGGCTTTTGGCGATGAGCACCGCGATCTCCCGTTCCCGGGGGGTCAGCTGATCGATTACGCCTTCGACGAGGTGGGAGGGGGAGGCGAGGGCGAGGCGGACCGTGCGGCTGAAATCTTCGGTGAACCAAGTATTACCGAGGGCGATGGCCTCGAGCGCCTTGCGGAGTTCGGAGAGCGGGCCGTTCTTGTTCACGAAGCCGTGGATGCCGGCCTGCATGAGGGCGCGGACGATATGCGGCTCCTGCTTGCCGGAGAAGATCAGCACCTTCATCGAGGGGAGGCTGCCCCCGAGACGGCGAAGGACTTCGATACCGCCGACGCCCGGCATGATGACATCGAGGATTAGGATGTCCGGCCGCAGCTGCAGCGCAAGTTCTACGGCGCTCAACCCCTCGGAGGCCGTGCCGACCGAGACGCAACGGGGGTGGGCGTGCACCATCTCCGCCACCAGGTCGCAGACCGCGGACTGGTCTTCAATGACTAGCACTCGCTTCTTGCCTTCGGCCGCGGAAGGTCTGGCGGGTTTCTTCAGGAGTGTCGCTTCTGTCAGGCTGGCGGCTAGACGCGTGACACGGATTTTGCGGAGTGATGTCTTCATGGGAGCGTTGCATGGGATATCTCCGGGTTTGCGCGAATATTATCAATGGAAAGACAGTAGGGCTTATCCCTCATCAATGAATAAGAGCAAAGGATTAGCCCTGCTGGTCGCGCTGATGCTCATGGCGACCCTCGTGATGACGGCGGTCTGTCTGGCGTCTTTAGCGACACTAGAAGCACGACACGCACAGGTTGTCGGCGCTAAGCGCGGTCTCCGGTATGCTGCAGAAAATGGTGCATTCATCGGCCTAGCAGAGCTCGCTGCCCGGTCTGGTCCGGACATCGCTTACAGCTTCGTGCCGGATGGGTCCGCCCTGAGCATCGTCAATAAGGCCGGAATCCAGGTCATGCGTGGTGACCATGTCGAGGGGTCATTCAGTTGCGATTGGGAGGTGCAGGACCTTTCTTTGTCTCACGATGTGTCCGCCAAGCATATTGCCTGGCGGCAATCCTCAGCATGGGCCCGTACTTCTGCCGGACGGGCCAAGTTGCCGCATGCCTTGCCAGAAAGCGTCAGCGCTGCGCAGCGGGTGGCGTTGGAGGTCGCGGGTCGGGAGTTCTTCGTTCCGACGACGGAGGCCGGCACATCTTGGCAGGTTCGGGGGCTCTTGACTGATTCGGTTCGCGGCGGCTGGCGGCGAAACCTTTCTGATGGCGGTACCTTGGGGGCGAGCGTCGGCAGCTCCCACGCCGAAGTGCTGGGAACCCCCGCGTTCGGGCAGATTCCTGCCAAGGGATATCCGTTACGCCGGGTCCATGATGAGGTGCGCTCACTGGACCTCACGCCGGTGTTGACGGATCTTAGGTTGAGTCTGGGTTTCTTCAATTCGCGGAACGATGGTCGACATCGACTTCGGTTCCACGGTTCCGTCGTGCTCTGGAATCCGCTGACGGTACCGCTTCTCGCGGCCTCCCAGGGTAAAATGTTCTTGGTCGAGGTCGTCGGCTCACCTGAGGTCACCGTGACGAACCTCGACGCCCAGAGTTCTTTCGTCGTGGATCTCGATGACTGCCCGCAGGAAGATTTTGGCGTAATCCGGCAAGGTCTCCGTGAGCGCGGGCTATGGTTTTGGACTGAGGTGACCGACGCCTCAACTCATGGTATGAATGCGCGCGGGTTGCTTCCGGGAGAGGTGTACGCCTCGGTGAGTCCCTCGCCCGAGACCCAGCCCCAGGGGCTCGCGCGCATCTTGTCGAAGATTACTTGGAAGCTAGATCGTGCCTATCATGGGCCAGGGTGGCGGCGTCCGGACTCGACGATCTTCTTGCCCTCGGACCGAATCGAAATCGCGGTTCGCTTCCGGGGTAAGGTCGGGCTGCGTCTCAGGCCATACGCGGGTGAGCCGGCGCGGGATGATGCCATCGCCGCTTATCCCGCTGCGCCGCTCATCGCCATCGAGGGTATTGTCTTCCCGGATTTCCTGATTCGAACCACAGGCGAGGATTATTCCCGCGAGGACAGTTCTGGTTACGTCATCGAGGAACGCCGGGCGTGCCTGCGTATCCGGCTGCGTCCGAGGGAGCCGCAGGAGCTTTGGTCTACGGCGTCCCGGATTCATACGAAAGCCCGCTGGAATCTGGAGAATCCGGCCGATGCATCCGAATGGGCAATCGATCATCCGGTCATATCGGCCTTGGACGTCCTCGATCATGATGCCTCGCCTTTGGCGGGGCCGCTCTGGGATCTACGTGCCAACCGACATGACGCCGTGCACGTGGGCGCCTTCGCTTCCGTACGATTGAAGGATGTCCCAGCCTGGCCGCGTATCTCGGTGGGGACATTGCGGCACCTAGAGGCTGGCGGCACCAAAGCTTGGTTGGAGTCCTTGGACTCATCCTTCTTCGGAGCGGCGCTCGCCGTAAAGGAAGCCGGCGTAATTTCGCATAATCCTTTCCTCATTGCGGCCGATCCATCAGTCTTCGCGGACTCCGCTCAGGCGGCGAGCGGACTTCAGGTGGTCGGTCCGTTCAATATCAATTCACGTGATCCAGCAGCGTGGGAGGCTTTTCTGCGTGATTCGATGGGAGTGTGGTCTTCCGATGCGGGCGGCCCATTCGAACCGTCGCCGCTTCGAGGTGCACTATTCTTCTCCAGGCCATCGGGTGCGCCTTTGACGAAGTGGGGTGCCTTATCTGCGGTTGATCTCAGCGATGGCGGTACGGAGCTGCTCCCGCCGACGGCTTTCCTCGGGTTGGCCGGGCAGCAAGGTGTGCGTAAATTGGAGGAACCCCGGTTGGCTGAACTTGCCCGCAGAATCGTCGAACTCCAGCCGGCCTATGGTTGGCCTTATGCATCGCTACGAGCCTTTGGGAATTCCGGATTATTGGAGCAGGTTTTAGTTTCGTCTGGAATTAATGCGCCGTTTGCGACGACCTCGCCGGCTTTACCCGTCCATCTGAGCGCGGGAGATCTCCTAGAGGCGTGGGCTCCCGTGCTGACAGTACGAGGGGATACTTTTAAAGTCATTGGGCAGGCTATGGGTCCAAGCGGACGCTGTATCTGCGAATTAATCGTCCAGCGCGTGGCGGAAGAACATCCTGCGGCGCATCTGGGGAGGCGTTACAGGATAATTTCGGTGCGGTTTCGTAACCGGTGAAGGATGGGGCGGACTTGACTGCCGGGGGAAAGGGCTAAGATGGAGGGTATGGAATCTAATCCCTTCATCGTCGCTGACGCCCCGGCCTCTGACCGCGCGGCTTTCTTCCGTCGCACCTACGGCCTCGTGGCCGCCTCGTTCGCCGCCTTCGCCCTCGCCCTATACGGGTTCTTCGTGAGCGGCGTCGCCGAGACGTTCATGCGCGCCATCGCCGGTATCGGCTCCTGGGGCATCCTCGGGGTGATGGTTCTCTTCTGGCTCGGTACCACCGCCGC
>CAXNEN010000194.1:0-3749 GCA_964201505.1 Opitutales bacterium | reverse complement strand
CCTCCTCGGCTTCTCTTTCATCGGCTTCGCCCGCGGCCAGTCCCGCACCGCGCCCTACCGCGCCGTCAACCCCGCCACCGCTGGCGCCCTCGAGCCGGACTTCTTCCCGACCACGGCCGCCGAGGCCGACCAGGCCTGCAGCCTAGCCGCCCAGGCCACCCCGGCGCTCGCCGCCCTTTCCGGCAAGCAGAAGGCTACCTTCCTGCGGGACATCGCCACCCGCATCGAAGCTGCGACACCTTCCTTGGTCGCCCGCGCCACGCAGGAAACCGGCCTACCCGAAGCCCGCTGCCAAGGTGAAATCGGCCGGACGATGGGCCAGCTGCGCCTCTTCGCCGACCTGGTGGAGAAAGGCGAATGGGTCGACGCACGCATTGAAACTGCGAAACCGGATCGCAAGCCTCTGCCCAAGCCTGACCACCGCTCGCTGCTCCGTCCGATTGGCCCCGTCGCCGTCTTCTGCGCGAGCAACTTCCCCTTCGCTTACTCCGTGGCCGGAGGTGACACCGCCTCGGCTTTCGCCGCCGGCTGTCCGGTCATCGTGATGGCCCACCACGCCCACATCGGCACCGCCGAGATCATGGGTGGCCTCATTGTCGAAGCCGTGAAAGCGAACCACCTTCCCGAAGGCACGTTCTCGCTCCTCATGGGCGAAGGACGCGTCATCGGCCAGCAGGTCGCCAAGCACTCGGCCCTCCGCGCCATCGGCTTCACGGGCTCCCGCCTTGGCGGTCGCGCGCTCATGGACACCGCCGCGGCTCGTTCGACGCCCATCCCGGTTTACGCCGAGATGAGCAGCGTTAATCCCGTCGTCTTGCTTGAAGGCGCCCTCGTCTCGCGCGGTGAAACCATCGCCACCGGCCTGATTGGCTCCTGCACGCTCGGTGTCGGTCAGTTCTGCACCCAGCCAGGACTCATCGTCCTGACCCGTTCCGCGGCCGCTGAATCGTTCATCAACAAACTCTCCGCCCTCTTCACCGACTGCGCTGACGGCGTCATGCTCACCGCCGGCATCCATCAGGCCTACCAGAAAGGCCTGACCGCCCGCGCCACCCAGGCTGGCGTTAAAGTCGTCGCCCAAGGTAAGTCCAGCGGACAGCCCAATCGCGCTATCGCCACGCTCTTCGCCACCGACGCCAAGACCTTCGTCGCCGATGGCTCGCTGCAGGAAGAAATCTTCGGGCCGAGTTCACTCGTCATCTGGTGCACCGACCAACGCGAAGTCGACGCCGTCCTGGGTGCCCTGCACGGCAACCTGACCGCCACCGTCCACGGCACCGACGCGGAACTCGCCCAGCAGGCCAAACTCATCGCCCGACTTGAGGCCGTTGCCGGCCGCGTCGTCATCAACGGTTTCCCCACCGGCGTCGAAGTCTCGCACGCCATCGTGCACGGCGGCCCTTACCCGTCGCTCTCCGATGGACGCAGCACGTCCGTCGGCTCCAACGCCATCTACCGCTTCACGCGCCTGGTCTGCTTCCAGAACTATCCGGACAACGCCCTACCCGCCGAACTGCAGAACGCCAACCCCCTCGGCGTCTCGCGCCTCGCGAACGGTTCCCGCTCCAACGCTGCCGTTTAACCCCCATCTCCACCCCTGCCCCTATCCCTCTTAGTCCTATGTCCCCCCTCGAACTCCAAAAAGTCCTTTCATCCGGACTGCTCTCCTTCCCAATCACGGACTTCAAGACCAACGGCGATTTCGACGCCCCGAGTTATGCCAAGCGTCTGCAATGGCTGGCTCCCTTCGGTGCCACCGCACTCTTCGCCGCAGGCGGTACCGGTGAATTCTTCTCCCTGGAGCCCAAGGAGTATTCCTCGATTATCAAGACCGCAGTCGATACCTGCGACGGCCTCGTGCCGATTCTGGCCGGTGCCGGCGGCCCCACCCGCGTGGCCATCCAATACGCTCAGGAAGCCGAGCGCCTCGGCGCCAAGGGTATCCTCCTCCTGCCGCACTACCTGACCGAGACCAACCAAGACGGCGTCGCCGAGCACGTCGATCAGGTCTGCAAGTCCGTCAAGATTGGCGTCGTTGTCTATAATCGCAACGTCTGCCGCCTCCTGCCGCACCACCTCGAGAAGCTCGCAGCGAACAATGCGAATCTCATTGGTTACAAGGATGGCTTCGGCGATATCGAGCTCATGGTCTCCGTCCGACGTCGCATGGGTGACCGCTTCAGCTACCTCGGCGGCCTGCCCACCGCGGAAGTCTACGCCGCCGCCTACAAGGCCATGGGCGTCCCGGTCTATTCTTCCGCCGTGTTCAACTTCATCCCACAGACCGCGATGGACTTCTACCACGCGGTGGCAAAAGACGATTACGCGACGCAGAACCGCCTGCTCGACACCTTCTTCCTACCCTACCTTGAACTCCGCAACAAGAGTGCTGGCTACGCGGTCAGTATCATCAAGGCCGGTGCCACGATTGTCGGCCACGGTGCGGGCCCCGTGCGCGCTCCGCTGACCGACCTCAAGCCGGCTGAAGTCGAGCAGCTCGCCGCCCTCATCGCCAAAGCTGGAGTAAAGTAAGCCGCCATGAGCGAGTTCACCGCAGACCATACAGGATACCTGAACGACGCAGTCTCGAAGGTGAAACGGCGCATCTTGCCGTTGTTCATCGTGATGTTCATCGTGAACTACCTAGATCGGGTGAACGTCGGTTTCATCCAACAGCACCTCAAAACGGACCTCGGGCTCGACAGCGCGGCCTATGGCTTGGGTGCCGGTCTGTTTTTCATCGGCTACGCAATCTTCGAGGTCCCTTCGAACATGCTCCTGCAGAAGTTTGGTGCCCGCGTGTGGCTGACACGCATCACCATCTCCTGGGGGGTCGTGGCTTCACTGATGGCCTTCGCTCGGAACGAGAATGAATTCTACTTCCTCCGCTTCGCCCTCGGCGCGGCCGAAGCCGGCTTCTTCCCTGGTGTCATTTATTACTTCACCCGCTGGCTCCCCTCGGCCGAACGCGGCAAAGCTATCGCACTGTTCCTGAGCGGCTCGGCGATCGCCTCGATCCTCTCCGGCCCTCTCTCCGGCGCTCTCATGAAGACCTCGCTCCTCGGCCTCAAAGGCTGGCAGAGCATGCTGTTCATCGAAGGGCTCCTCTCGGTCGTCATCGGCATCGGCGCCTGGTTCTGGCTGGACTCGCTCCCGCGCGACGCCCGCTGGCTATCGGAAAAGGAAAAACAGGCACTCGAATCGACCATCGAGGCCGAGCAACGTGAGCGCGAGGCCAACCAGACGAAACGGCCTGGCATCTTCCGCCTACTTCGCGATCCGCAGATCATCCTCTTCTGCGTCGTGTACTTCGCCATCCAGCTAACGATCTACGCCGCGACCTTCTGGCTTCCCAATATCATCCGGAAGATGGGCGACCTCACCGACCTCCAAGTCGGCTTCCTGAACTCGGTACCTTGGACAATCTCCATCGTCGGCATGTATCTCGCCGCCGCCGGCGCCGCCCGGTGGAAACGTCCACAACTCTGGGTGGCGGGCGCGCTCATCGTCGCTGCGACGGGGATGTTCATGTCGACCACCGGCGGACCGGTCTTCGCCTTCGTGGCCATCTGTTTCGCAGCGCTGGGCTTCAAGTCCGCCTCGTCGCTCTTCTGGCCCATCCCGCAAGGCTACCTCGACGTGCGTATCGCTGCGGCGGTCATCGCGCTCATCAACTCCATCGGTAATCTCGGCGGCTTCGTCGCCCCGACGGTCTTTGGATACCTCGAGAAGACTACCGGCTCCGTCCA
>CAXNEN010000193.1:0-3756 GCA_964201505.1 Opitutales bacterium | reverse complement strand
GATATCGAGATTGACCAAGCCTTGCTGGCCGCGCGCCTCGATTCGGCCGACAAGAAACCTTCAATCGAAGCTCTCTTCCACGCCTACCTGCTCACCCTTCCCCACGTCCACTGCGTCGGTCATGTGCATGCAATCGCCGTGAACCAGATCCTGTGCTCGCCGCGTGCCCGCGACTTCGCCGAAAAACGCACGTGTCCAGATGAGATCGTGATGTGCGGAGTCGAGTCCGTCTTCGTGCCTTACGCCGAACCTGGCCTCGGACTCTCTCAGGCCATCCGTCGTGAAGTCGTGTCGTTCGTCAAGCGCACCGGCCGCGATCCAAAGATCATCCTGCTTCAGAACCATGGCATCATCGCCGTCGGTTCCTCCCCCAAGGCGGTGCTGGGTTCCCTGCTCATGGCTGAAAAAGCCGCTGAGATCTTCGTCGGTGCCGCCGCCCTCGGCGGTCCGGTGTTCCTGACCGCCGCCCAATGCGAGCGCATCGCTGGCCGCCCCGACGAGCATTATCGCCAGAAGATGCTCGGAATGTGACCTGTGCCCCCTCCCCTGCCCCCTTTGACCATGTCTAATTACCTCGCCATCGACCTCGGAGCCGAATCTGGGCGTGTTATCTTCGGTCAGCTCAAGGCCGGAAAGTTCACCATGAAGGAGGTGCACCGTTTCTCCAACGGCGCTATCACCGCCAATGGTACCCTGCGCTGGGATATTATCCGTATCTTCCGCGAGATTCGCATCGGTCTCGCCAAGGGCGCCAAGCTCGGTCCGATCAAGTCCGTCGCCTGCGACTCATGGGGCGTCGACTATGTCCTACTGAAGGGAGACGGTCCGCTGCTCTCGCTGCCCTTCACTTATCGCGACGAACGTAGCTTCAAGTCGTACGAGCTAGCCATGCGCCGTTTCTCCCAGAAGGAAATCTTCGAAGGCACCGGCATCGCCTCCATCTCGATCAACACACTCTATCAGTTATTCGATGATGCCGAGAACCGCCCGGAAATGCTCCAGTTCGCCGACAAGTTCCTCCTCATCGGCGACTACATCACCTGGCTTCTGACCGGTAAGGCTCGCGCCGAAGAAACCCTCATCTCCGGCAGCCAGTGCTGGGATACCCGCAAGCGTGACTGGGCTTGGCCGGTACTGAAGAAGCTCGGCATCCCGAAGCACATTTTCCCTAAGCCAGTCGCCCCCGGCGTGAAGCTCGGTAAGATGCTACCGTATCTCGCTAAGGAAACTGGCCTCGGTAAAACCGAGGTCGTCACGACCTGCGCCCACGATACCGCCGCTGCGGTCGCCGCCGTCCCGGCCACCAAGGGTGATGATTGGGCTTATCTCTCCTCTGGTACGTGGTCGCTCATCGGACTCGAACTCCCGAAGCCGCTGATCAATGAGACCGTCCGTAAGGCCAAGTATACGAACGAAGTCGGTTTTGGTGGCACCTCTCGTTTCCTCAAGAATCTCGTCGGTCTCTGGGTCCTCCAAGAATGCCGTCGCGAGTGGATGGAAAAAGGCGAAGTCTCCGATTACGGTGAAATCGTGAAATTGGCACTCAAGGCACAAACCCTCCGATCTTTCATCCGCCCGGACGATGTCCGCTTCGCCAAGCGCGGTGACATGGTCGCCAAGGTTCAGGCTTTCTGCAGAGAAACTAAGCAGCCAGTACCTAAGACGCACGGTGAGATCGCCCGCTGCGTGCTCGAATCCCTTGCGCTCCTTTACCGCGTCGAGATGGACGGCATGGAGAAGCTCACCGGTCGTAAGCTCAAGCGGCTGCACATCGTTGGCGGCGGTTGCCGCAATGCCTTGCTCAACCAGGCCACAGCTGACGCCACGGGCCGAACCGTCATCGCCGGACCCGTCGAAGCCACCGCCGCCGGCAATATCCTCGTCCAAGCAATTGCTATGAAGGAACTCAAGAACCTGGACGCATTGCGCAAGGTTGTCCGAAACTCCTTTGAGGTAGTGACTTACACACCTAATCCGACGTCCGCCTGGGCGGCCGCCCAAACCAAGTTTAATGGTTTAAAGAAGTCATAAAACCCCTTACTCAACACCCTCAATTTCCACGTAACAAACATGTCTAACTACAAGTACGTCTCTCACCTCTGGAACGATGCCGAAGCCGCGAAGCTCGATCCGGTCGGCCGTCTGGTCTATCGCTCCAACAAGCTCGGAGCCGACCAGCGCATCACGAATACTGGCGGCGGCAATACCTCCTCCAAGATCGTCGAGAAGGACCCCCTGACAGGAACCGACACCCAGGTCCTCTGGGTCAAGGGTTCTGGCGGCGACCTCCGCACCAGCAACCGTGAGAACTTCTCGTCCCTCTATCAGGACAAGCTCGTCGGCCTCCAACAATCCTACGCGGCCCGCACGGACAAGGGCCTCAAGTCCCAGGCCGAAGATGACATGGTCGGCATGTACAACCACGCCACCTTCAACCTGAATCCCCGCGCTTCATCGATTGACACGCCGTTGCATAGCTTCCTCCCGGGCAAGCACGTCGACCATATGCACCCGAACGCGATCATCTCGATTGCCGCTTCCAAGAACTGCGAAGCCCTCACCAAGGAAATTTTCGCCGGCAAGATGGCCTACGTGAAGTGGATGCGCCCGGGCTTCGAGCTTGGCCTTGCCATGCAGGATATCTCCCGCGCTCACCCTGCCATCAAGGCCATCATGATGGGCCAGCATGGCTTCATCTCCTGGGCCGACGACGACAAGGCCTGCTATGAACTGACCCTCGCCATGATCGAGCAGGCCGCAGCCTTCATCGATGCCAAGTACCAGGCCAAGGGCGGCGACGCCAAGGTCTTCGGCGGCGCCCTCTACCAGACCCTCGACACCGAGAAGCGACACGCGGCCTTCGCCGCCATCCTGCCATGGCTCCGCGGCCAGGTCTCCAATGAGAAGCGCTTCATCGGCACCGTTCAAGACGACGAGAAGATTCTCCGCTTCGTGAACTCGAAGGACGCCCCGCGCCTCGCCGAACTCGGCACTTCCTGCCCTGACCATTTCCTCCGCACGAAGATTAAGCCCCTCTACGTGAACTGGAATCCCCAGACCGAAGACGCCGCAGCGCTGAAGACCAAGCTCGCCGCCGCCCTCGAGCAGTACCGCAAGGACTACGCCGCTTATTATAATGCCTGCAAGCGCCCGAACTCTCCGGCGATGCGCGACCCGAATCCGACCGTCGTGCTCATCCCCGGCCTCGGCATGATTGCTTGGGGCAAGGATAAGTCCGAATCCCGCGTCACGGCGGAGTTCTACAATTGTGCCGTTGAAGTCATGCGCGGCGCCGAAGCCATCGACCAATACATCGCCCTGCCCCAGCAGGAAGCCTTCGACATCGAGTACTGGCTGCTCGAAGAAGCGAAACTGAAGCGCATGCCGGCGGAGAAGGAACTCGCCCGTCAGATTGTCATCGTCGTCGGCGCCGGCTCCGGCATCGGCAAGGAGACCGCCCATCGCCTCGTCAAGGAAGGCGCCCATATCGTCTGCGTCGACAAGAACGTCGAGGCCGCCCAAGGCACCGCCAAAGAAATCACCGACAAACTTGGAACGGGCATCGGTGTCGCCGGCACCGGTCTCTCGAATTGCGGCCCAGCCATCGGTCTCGCCGGTGACATCATGGATCGCTCCTCGATCCGCAAGATGCTCGACCAGGTCGCGCTCGCCTACGGCGGCTTCGACTCCATCTGCGTCACCGCTGGCATCTTTGTCTCGCCTGACACCACCGGCCACATTCCAGACGACAAGTGG
>CAXNEN010000192.1:0-3780 GCA_964201505.1 Opitutales bacterium | reverse complement strand
CCGAGGCCGCCGCCAAGTTCCCAGAGGAAATCGCGACGACCGACCATGCGCTGGCGACGATTGCAGAAGTAGGGCGAATCCATGGCGGGTCAGTCGAGGTAGGTGAACTCGTTGGCGTTGAGCAAGGCGCGGCAGAGTGCGAAGAGTCCCTGTTCGTTCACAAGGTTGACGGCTGCGCGACGTTCGGTCGCCGTCGGAGCGCGTTGGAAGGCGAGCGTGAAGGCGCGGTCGACGCCAGCGACGCCCGGGCCGCCTTCGTTTTCGACGCGGGTGGCGAGGTGTCGCGACTGTCGGAGCATGAATTCGTTATTGGACAACGCCAGGGCCTGCGTCGCCGTGGTGGTGCGGTTTCGAACGGGCGTTAGGTTGGCTGGGTCGGCACAGTCGAGGGCCGCCATGAAGGTGTGCGGAGTCGTGCGGACGATGAAACGGTAGATACTACGGCGCCAGAGCTCAGGTTTATCAGGGGAGACGTAATTGTAGATCGGGGCGTAGGCCTCGACGTAATCGAAATCCTTGAAGCCGGGGCCTCCCGTACTGAGGTCGAGTTTACCGCTGGTCGCGAGGACGGCGTCGCGAAGTGATTCAGCGTCGAGGCGTCGGGGGTTTTGTCGCCAGAGCAGGCGGTTGGACGAATCGAGCCCGGTGGCCTTGGGGTCGTTGATGAGCGAGGACTGACGGTAGGTGGCGCTCGTCACGATGAGGCGGTGGATGGGTTTGAGGCGCCAGCCGTTGCGCTGGAATTCTGTGGCCAGCCAGTCGAGTAGTTCGGGATGGCTGGGGCGGTCGCCGCCTAGGCCGAAGTCGCTCGGGGTGGTCACGATGCCCTGACCGAAGTGATGATGCCAGAGACGGTTGACTATCGTGCGACGGGTGAGGGGGTTTTCAGGATGGGTGATCCACTCCGCGAGGGCTTGTCGTCGCTCGCCTTCCGGACGGTCGTTGCCGCCGAAAGAGGCCGGAGCGTGCCGCACCCAGGCGAAGCCCGAGGGCGTGACCTCTTCGCCAGTGTCCTCCGGATTACCGCGGCGGTTTAGTTTGATGACCGGCACTTCCTTTTGCGGTACCGCGGCGTACACTTTTGCAGGTTCGGTCAGCTTACCGAGTGAGGTCTCAATCTCCTTGATTTGGCCACGCAGGGACTGCAGGCGCGCGGCATCAGCCTTCGCCAGTTTGGCCTCGTCGGCGGTCGGCTCCAGCTTGGGGTCGCCGATGAAAAGGAGGTCGCTGCCGATGCCGTCGCCTCCGTCGGTCGCGATAAGCGTGAGCGTCTTGGCCGTCAGGGTAATCTCGACGTCGAGCGCGGCGGTCTGATCCTTGCGGAGATGAAGCTTCTGGAATTTCATCTGGTCATCGATGTAGACCGTGAAGTCGGCCCGGGTACTCGCCGCGGTCGCGTCCGCTCCGAAGCCGATGACGCCGGTCAGGCGGGTGGAGCGCAGGCCGCTGAGTTCGCGTATTTTCGTTAGGTCGAAGGTGATGCCGCCGTTGGCGTGCAGCGCGAGCATCGTCCGTCCTTTGGTCGCGTAATCTACGCCGTTTAGCTTGGTACTGCGTTGGGCGTTGAGGGGTCGATTAGCGATGGTGTCCCAGGCGTGACCTTTGGTCTGCGGTAGGCCTTTAAGTAAGGTCTTATCATCGACTTTGATGTCGGACTTTCCGGCTGGCACGAAGACGCCGAGGACTCCCGGTACTTTCTCGACCTTCTGGAAGGTGTCCGTCCGCAGGTCGCTGAAATAGGCCTGCTTCGCCTTGGTCACTGTGCCGTTGCGTCGGTCAATACCTGAGTCGGGTGCGAGCAGAGAGGCGAGCGGGAAGCCTTCGCCGCTCAGGCGGGCGATTTCTGTCCGAAGGCCGGTGAGTCGGCCGTTAAGCTTGGACTTCTCTTGATCATAGGCTGCTTTCGCTTTCGGGTCGATGAAACGATCCTCCCGTTTCACGCCGGCGAAGACGGCCCAGAGTGCGTAGTACTCTTTCTGGGCGATTGGGTCTAGCTTGTGGTCGTGACAGCGGGCGCAGTTCATCGTCACCGCCATGGTCGAGGTCATGACTTGCGTGACCATGTCATCGAGGTCGCCGGCGCGGGCGGCGCGCTTCAGGACCGCACTGGGGGTCTCGACATGACCGACGAAGTCCCAAGGGCCAGCGGCGAGGAAACCGGTGGCGACGACGGCCTCCGGGTCGGCGGGAGCGATGACGTCGCCAGCGATCTGTTCGCGGACAAAACGGTCGTAGGGCTTGTCCGCGTTGAGCGAGGCGACGACGTAGTCACGGTAGCGCCAGGCGTTCGGGCGGAGCTGATCGCGCTCGAAGCCGTGGGTGTCGGCATAGTGGGCGACGTCGAGCCAGTGACGTGCCCAGCGCTCACCGTAACGAGGCGAGGCCAGCAGTTCGTCGACGAGCTTGGCATAGGCTTCCGGGGAGTCATCCCGGACAAATGCCTCCACGCGTTCAGGGGAGGGTGGTAGTCCGAGCAGGTCAAAGCTCAGGCGGCGGATGAGCGTGCGGCGGTCGGCTTCGGGCGAAATGCGTAGGCCAGACTCCTTGAGTCGGGCTGACACGAAATCATCGACGGACTTCGCCGGACCGAAGTCTTTGCGTAATGGCAATACTGACCAGTGGTCGAGTCGCGGGTCCCGGCGAGCGGCCTGGTCGTCGGCGTTCTCCGGCCAGACTGCACCTTCGGCGATCCACTGCCGGATTTTTTCCGTCTGAGCGGCCGTGAGCGGCTTCCCCTTGGGCGGCATCTTCGTCTCCGCGTCTTGTGTCGTGATGCGATCGTAGAGCAAGGACTTGGCCGGATCGCCGGCGACGAAGGCTGGGCCGGATTCGCCGCCCTTCACGGCGTGCATCTTGGCATCGAGGCGAAGGTTGGACTTCACTTTCTTCGCTCCATGGCACTCCACGCACCGTTCCTGCAGGAGCGGACGGATCTCCCGGTCGAAGTCCACGGCAGCGCCCAAGCTGGCCACGGCGAGCAGCAGGAGGGTGAGGGTGGTGAGGCGGAGCATGGGGAGGGTGAGGGTGGGCCGACCTATTTATATTGTACTCTCCTTCTGACGGCTTGCTACGCCCGATGTTCCACCTGATAGCACTATTGTCTCGATTAGGCCAGCACGGGCTTAATCGCCTTGGCGGGGTTGACCCCTTGCTTGCGCCTTCGCCGCTCAGCGCGAGCGGAAGAGGTCGCTGGTCAGGCACTCGACGACGAGGCTGCGCAAGCCAAGGTCCTGCTGCTTTACCTTCTCGTGGATGCGGTCGATGGCAAACTCGTCGGCCGGCTCCATGAGGCGACCGGTACTGTAGGCGAGCAGCGAGCGGATGAGGTGGCGGGTGAACTGTTCTTCGCGCTTGTCGTGCAGGATGTCGCGGAAGCCGGCGAACTCCTGATAGGTCTCGCCGGAGGCGAACTCGCCAGTGGTGTCAATCTTCGGTGCCACGCCTTTCTTCGACTTCGGGTAGGTGAAGCGCCAGCGCCCGACCGTATCAAAGGCCTCCAAACTGAAGCCGAGCGGGTCAATCTTGCGATGGCACTCAGCGCAGGCACGGTCGATGCTGTGCTTGGCGAGGCGCTCGCGGATGGTGGTGGCACCGCTGACATCGGGCTCGATGGCGGGGACGACGTCCGGCGGGGGCGGCGGCTTAACGCCGAGGATGTTCTCGCTGACCCACGCTCCGCGGGTGACGGGCGAGGTTTCGACGCCGTTGGCACTGACCGTTAGCACGGCCGCCATACCGAGCAGGCCGCCGCGGTGCTTGTCTCCCTTCAGGCTGACCTTC
>CAXNEN010000191.1:0-3783 GCA_964201505.1 Opitutales bacterium | reverse complement strand
ATGGCCGACACGAGCCTTTCGGGCTTTATCCCCAAATCCATCGAGATCCTGGTGATTTCCCTTTGCACTGCCACAGTCGTCCTGCTCGTCACCAGCGCCTGCGCCCAAGTCTTGAGCATGGGCTTTGGCCCTTCCCTCGGCCTCCAGCTGATCTTCTGGAACATCGTCTTCCTCGCCCAGCTGGCCACGCGCTTCCTGATGGATTTCTGGAAGCACGTCTGACGCCTTATAACCCTGGTCAACAAGCAGGCCTGCCTCCTCACGGAAGCCGGCCTTATGCTTGGCACAATCTATGCGATCAGCCCGTGGCTTGGAGGCCGGCGGCGATGGCGTTCAGCGAAAGGAGCATCTGCGGCAATTGCGCATCGGCTTCCTTGCGGTCGCCATCGGCCAGCTTCTTGCGCCATTCTTTGAGCAGTACGACTTGCTGTTCGTGCAGGAGATCGATGGCAGCCTCGCGCAGCGCAATGACTTTGCGGAGACGCGGACGGCCCTCGCTGAGCTTCGAACCGGAAAGCTCATCGAGCATCTTACGAGTCAGGTTATGCTCGGCGAGGATACGGTTCAGGAAAAGGGTGCGGAGCTTCTTGTCAGTCACGAGACCACCGTAGAGCTTCATCATGCTACGATTAGAAGCCAGCACGCTGGTGGAGGCGTTCGTGAGCATGTAGCGCAGGGGCGGCCAGCCGTCGTAGTTCTTGCGGATGACCTCGAGGCCCTTGGGGTCTTCTTCCTTGAGACGGGCCAGCGCGGAGCCGACACCATACCAACCAGAGAGATAGAAGCGGGCCTGGCTCCAGGCGAACACCCACGGGATGGCGCGCAGATCATCGAGCGAGGCGGCACCAGTACGACGCGACGGACGCGAGCCAATACGGCTGGCTTCAATGACGTCGATGGGGGTGACCTGGCGGAAGAAATCGATGAAGCGCGGGGTCTGGATCAGCGACTGGTAGGCCTCGCGGGAGAACTCGGCGAGGCGGTCCATGACCTTGGCCTGTGCAGTCTCGCTGCGGACGGCGAAGTCGTGCAGGAAGGTGTTCTGCGTCACGCCCGCGGTCAGGAGCTCGAGGTTGTTTACCGCGGTGATGTGGTTAGCGTACTTCTGGGTGATGCTCTCGCCCTGCTCGGTGACGCGCATCTCACCCTGAATGGTACCCTGCGGGAGCGCGTCGATGAAGCGGTGGGTCGGGCCGGCACCGCGGGAGATGGTACCGCCCCGGCCATGGAAGAAGACGATGCGCACGCCGTGCTTCTCGCCGACGGCGGCGAGGTTCTGCTGGGCGCGGTAAAGATTCCAGAGGGAGGCAAGGATGCCGCCATCCTTATTGGAGTCGGAGTAACCGATCATCACTTGCTGAGTGAGGCCGTCGGTGATACCGGCGTCGCGGCGGGCCTGCAGCGTGCGCTTGGTCATCGGATGCGACAGGAACGAGTCCATGATACGGGTACTCCGCTCAAGGTCGCCGATCGTCTCGAAGAGCGGGACGACGGGGAGGAGACAGTAGGCGTCTTCTGCGCCGCCAGCGGTGAGTCCAGCTTCACGGGCCAGGAGATAGACAGACAGCAGGTCAGAGACCGAACGGGTCATGCTGACAATCAGCGAGCCTAGGCCGGCGGAGCCATACTGGTCGATATGGGTGACGAGCGTACGATAGCAGGCGACCACGGCGTCAGCCTCGTTCCCGATGCTGGCCTGCTCGCGCATGAACGGGCGGGTCGAGCGCAGTTCGGAGTCAAGGAAGCCGAGGCGGCGGGATTCATCCCACTGCGCATAGTGGGTATCGTCCTGACCCGTGGCGGCGAGGAGCTGGCCGATGGCCTTATCATGGAAAGCGCTGTTCTGGCGGACATCCAGGACCGCCATGTGGAAACCAAAGGTGCGCAGAAAGCGCAAAAGCGGATCGAGCTCCGCGCGGGCGATTCGACCGGCGCCGACTTCGACCAGGGTCTCGCGCAGGAACAGCAGGTCAGCGATGACGCCCTCGGGCGTATGATGCTGACCGGCACCCAGCTCGCCTTCGGCGTTCGGCAAGCGAAGACGCGTCAAGTTGATATACTGACGCCAGGTCTCACCGATGTTGCGACTGACGGCGTCCGCACCAGCTTCGCCATGGGCGGCGGCATGCTTGGCGACCTGACGCAAGAATACCGCCGGGGGCTCCTGCAGATGATCGCCCAGGGAGAGACGCTGCCCGAGGGTCTCGAGGCGTTCATTGCAAATCGCAACAGCGGTGGAGCGGAAGAGATTCAGGGCCCGAGCGGTGACCTCGGCCGTGACCAGCGGATGGCCGTCGCGGTCGCCGCCGACCCACGTGCCAAGGGCGATCTGGGGCAATGAATCCGGGTGCTCGACGCGGGCGGGGTCGAAGCCGGCTTCTTCCCAGGCCTGGCGCAAGCGCAGGTCCATACTGACCACGGCATCCGGGAAGACCTTCGAGAGGAAGTAATTGATGTTCCGGAGTTCCGACGCCACGTCGGGCTTCTGGTGGTAGATTTCGCCCGTGCGCCAGAGGCGTTCGAGCGCGACCTTGATCTCCTCGCGGATCGCGCGCTGTTCGGCGACGGTCCACATGTTGTTTTCCCGACGGACAAGTAGCTTGTAGATCTCGCGATGGATCTCGAGGACCGTGGCGCGCTTAGCTTCGGTCGGGTGGGCAGTGAGCACGGGCTCAATGCGCATACGATTGAGGCGCTTGGCAATCTGCTTGTCGGTCAGGCCAGCGGCAGCGAGGGCGCGAAGCGCACGACCCCACGAACCAGGATCAGAAGCCAGGCCATGCTTATCTTCGCGGAGACGCTTGGACTGGGCGGATGCATTTTCTTCCACCATATTGAGGAGCTGGAAGGCGATCGAATAGGCCTGCACGCCGCGGTAGGAAAAGATTTGCACGCCGCGCAGCTTGCGCTTGCCCATCCACGGCAAGGTGCCGGCGAGGTCCTTGTGATCAAGCTGCTCAAGCACCTCGACGAAGCACGTCATCATGAAGTCGAGGTCTTGGTCGACTTTCTTAAGCCCGCGGGCGAGATCAGTGCTAATGGCCATGCGACAAGGGTCGTAGCATGGGCAGCGGAAATCTCGCAACCGCAAACCCCCACGGCTTGCGTCTATCCACCTCGGCCGTTTGATGGGAAGTCGCCATGTCGGACTCACGGCTCATCCTCCCCGACCTCTGGCAGCAGGACGCTCTCCGCGCTCTCCGCCAAGGCGAGGACGTGGTGATCCAGGCCCCCACCGGCGCCGGTAAGACCTACGTCTTCGAACTTCTGATCAAAGGGGGTCATCGCGGCCAAGCCGTCTACACGGTCCCGACCCGCGCTCTAGCCAACGACAAGCGAGCTGAATGGCTGGCCCTGGGCTGGGACGTCGGCATCGCGACCGGCGACGTCAGCGACAACCTCGGTGCCCCCGTCATCGTCGCCACCTTGGAAACCCAAAGGCACCGCTTCCTCGAGGGACGCCACCCGGACCTGCTGGTCGTGGATGAATACCAGATGCTGGCCGACCGCCGTCGGGGCGCGGCCTACGAGACCGTCCTAGCCATTGCCCCACCCTCCACCCAACTCCTGCTGCTCAGCGGTAGCGTCTCCAACCCCAAGGCGGTCGCGGAATGGCTCCGGGGCCTCGGCCGTAAGGTTGCCCTGATCGAGGAATACACTCGCCCCATCCCCCTCGAGGAGGTGTCCCTGGACGCGCTGGAGACCCGCGAGCCGAACGGCATCAAGGGCCACTTCGCTCGCTCGGTCATCCGGGCAGTCCTGGCCGACCTCGGCCCGATCCTA
>CAXNEN010000190.1:0-3803 GCA_964201505.1 Opitutales bacterium | reverse complement strand
CGAGGACCTTGGCGAGTTCGGCGGGCTGGTTCACTTCCCAATCCTTCTGCGGGGCGAGGCGGATGCGGGCGCCGTTGGCGCCGCCACGCTTGTCGCTGCCACGGTAGCTCGCGGCGGAAGCCCAAGCGGTCGAGACGAGCTGCGCAGTGGTGAGGCCGGAAGCGAGGAGTGTCTTCTTTAGCGCCTCGACGTCGGCGGAATCGATCAAGATATGGTCGACGGACGGAACCGGGTCCTGCCAGATCTGAGCCGGAGCTACGTGCGGTCCGAGGCAGCGGGAGTAAGGCCCCATGTCACGGTGCGTGAGCTTATACCAGGCCTTGGCGAACGCATCGGCGAACTCGGCCGGGTTATCCAACCAGCGCTTGGTGATTTTGGCGTAAGCCGGATCCACCTTCAGCGCGATGTCGGTCGTGAACATCATCGGCGCGTGACGCTTCGACGAGTCGTGCGCATCCGGTACAGTGTCCTTCGCGGCGCCATTCTTGGGAGTCCACTGGTGGGCTCCGGCCGGGGACTGGGTGAGTTCCCATTCGTAGTTCCAGAGGTTCTTGAGGTATTCGTTCGACCAGCGAGTCGGCGTGCTGGACCAGGCGCCTTCGAGGCCGCTCGTGATCGTGTCGGCACCGTTGCCTTTGCCGAAGGAGTTTTTCCAGCCGAAGCCCATCTCTTCAAGCGGGGCGCCTTCGGGTTCCGGGCCGACATGGCCGTCGGGCGTGGCGGCACCGTGGGCTTTGCCGAAGGTGTGGCCGCCGGCGATGAGCGCGACGGTCTCTTCGTCATTCATCGCCATGCGCGCGAAGGTCTCGCGGATATCGCGAGCCGAGGCGAGAGGGTCGGGCTTGCCGTTGGGTCCTTGGGGATTGACGTAGATTAGGCCCATCTGGACGGCGCCGAGCGGGTCGGCGAGCTGGCGGTCGCCGGTGTAGCGCTTATCGCCAAGCCACTCGGTTTCCGGACCCCAGTAAATGTCTTCTTGTGGTTCCCAGACGTCGGGACGGCCGCCGGCGAAGCCGAAGGTCTTGAAGCCCATGGTCTCGAGGGCGACGTTGCCGGTGAGGACCATGAGGTCAGCCCAGGAAATCTTCTGACCATACTTCTGCTTGAGCGGCCAGAGGAGGCGACGGGCTTTATCGAGGTTGGCGTTATCCGGCCAGCTGTTGAGAGGGGCGAAACGCAGCGTGCCGTAACCGGCGCCGCCACGACCGTCGGTGACGCGGTAGGTGCCGGCGCTATGCCAGGCCATGCGGATGAAGAAGGGGCCGTAGTGGCCGTAGTCGGCCGGCCACCATTCCTGCGAATCGGTCATCAGCGCGGCGAGGTCCTTGCGCAGGGCTTCGAGGTCGAGCTTCTTGAACTCTTCGGCGTAGTTGAAGCCTGGGTTGAGCGGATCGCTCTTCGAGGAGTTCTGTCGCCGGATGTTCAGGTTGAGCTGATTCGGCCACCAGTCGCCGTTGTTCATCGCGGCGGCGGCGGTGTGGCGGTTCTGCGGGGCCAGGTGGCCCATCACAGGGCATTTGGAGATGTCGGACATATGCGTTAGGGAGAGGTTGGAGGTTAGAGTATGGAGTTTAGTGGGGTGCTAACAAAGACGGCGGACTGTGGATGCGGGGTTACGCATCGCAACTTAACAAGCCCCGGATCCGGACTTTGTCAAAAGTTAGGTAGAAACTTAGGGCCGACTGCCCGGCGGGCCTCAGTGCATCTCGACCGAACAGGAGCCCAGGCCGCCGCGGAAATAGTTGAACTGCACATTCGGGTGGTCGGCGAGGAGGGACATCGGGACGGCCGCGTCGGCGATCTGCTTGGAGATCATCAGGGCGGTCAGGCGCTGGCCGAGGGGGTTGTCGTGGGCGCCGGCGTGCCAGATGGAGACCTTGTCGGCCAGCCAGGTTTCCTGTGGGCCGACGGTGATGGCCATCTTGGGGACCATGGTGATGTTGCCGCCGCCGGAAGTGCGGGCGTTCTGGCTGAGGGTGACGGGATGCAGTTCGACGATGCGGGTACCGAGCTTACGGTATTCGGCGGGCGAGGGCGGGGCGTCCTTGTATTTACCGACGCGCTTGAGCGGGTCGTTGAAGGCCCAGTGCTTGATGTCGCCTTGACCGCCCTGCATGACCGCGCAGCGCACGCCGGCGTGCCACGTCTTTACGAAGTCGGCGATCTTGGCCTTGGGGAAGTGGAGGTTGGTCTCGGGCATCGCCAGTTTCTTCTGGATGCGGTTGAAGCAGAGTTCGCGGTCGGCGCGCTCGAACGAGAGCGCGTGCGTCACCGGCACTTCCTTCTTTGTCTTGTCGTCATACCACTCGTCCATGCCCCAGAAGTGGGCGTGCTTGAGGTTGAGACCGAGTTCGTTGACTAGGCGAGCGACGAGCGGGAGTTGCTCGGTCGGACCGATCGGTCCGCAGATACCGACCGGGTTGTCGGCCGTGGCCTGCTTCCAGGCCGCGATGTATTCCAAGGCCTCAGCCAGATAGAAGTCCTCGAGGGTATCATACATCACCACCTTGAAGCCCGGACGCGACAGCTGGCGCAGGTCGCGCTCCGTCAGCTTCGCCGCATCGTTGATGAGCGAAGAGTCGAGCGTGGTGTAATCCCACCAGTCGGGGGCGATGTGGCTGAGTTTGCGGGACATTGGGAGTGAAGATGGAGGATGGCAGATGACGGATGACAGATGGATGATGCTATTACAGGGATAGAGCCAGGGCTAGGGCTGGGGCTAGTTTAGGCTTTCGTGTCTTCCGAGGGCTTTTCGCGGAAGAGGGCCAGGAAGACCGGGATGAGGACGGCGCTCATGATGGCCGGTACGAGCCAGATGGACTTCCAGTCGTGGACGCCGGCGGCGTTGGTGTAATTCTGCGCGACCACGCCGGCGAGCCAGGAGCCAACGAACATGCCCGCACCGAGGGTGAAGACGGCGTGGAGTCCCTGCGCCGAGGCGCGGAGGCTGTCGCCGGCGGCCTTGTCGACATACATGCGACCCATGACGAAGATGAAGTCATAGCTCATGCCGTGGAGGAGGATGCCGCCGAAGACCATCCAGGTGGCCGTGGGCTGTTCATGGAAGTAAGCGAAGAGCGCGAAACGGACGGCCCAAGCGGCCATGCCGAGGATCATGATACGTTTGGCTCCGAGGATGGGCAGGAGCATGGGCAGCAACAGCAGGAAGCCGACTTCGGAAACTTGGCCGAGAGTCATCTTCGAGGCGTAGTCAGCGACATTCATTTCGCTGAGGAAGGCGCCCGTCCAGGTGAAGTAGAAGCTCAGCGGGATGCAGATCAGGAAGGAGCAGAACATGAACACCGCGAAGGAGCGGTCCTTGAAGAGCTTGAGCGCATCGAGGCCGAGGAGCTTACTGGCCGAGACCGGTCCGGTGTCGCCCTTGGGTGGGGTGTTCGGAAGGGTGAATGAATAGAGCGCGACTGCGAGAGCGACACCGCAGGCGAGTTTGAACATGCCGTTGTTGTCGGCGAACTCGGCGAAGTTGATGACGTTGGCGGCGACAATCCAACCGGCCGAGGCGGCGACCATCACGATGGGGAACCATTTCGCCGGATTAGGCGTATGCGTGAGGGTGATGGTATTGATGAGGCCGTGGCCAGCCATGTAGGTCAGCGTGTAGACGATCAGCGACGGGTAGAAGATCCCGAAGGTCGTCTGTTGGGAAATCCACCAGAGCAGGGCCGCTCCTAGGAGGTGTAGTCCGCCGAGGAGCCGTTGGGCAGGGACGAATCGGTCGGCAATGACGCCGATGATGAAGGGCGAGATGAGGGCGCCGATGGCGGTGGTGCCGTAGGCGAGGC
>CAXNEN010000189.1:0-3817 GCA_964201505.1 Opitutales bacterium | reverse complement strand
CTGATACTCGCGATCGCAACCTACCCTTGGTTGCTGGGTGCTGATCTCGCCTCCGACGTCTTCGCCTCGTGGTCTCTGACGATTTTCATCTCCGGGGTCTGCCTTATCGCCCCCAGCCGTCGTTTACGTCGATGGCAGTCCGTCCTCTTTGCGGCCTTCCTCGGCTTCCTGTTCGAAGCTCGCCGACCTGTCCCCGACGGTACCGTCGCTCTCGCCTTGGTCGCCGCCGCAATCTTCCTTTCCTCCAATCGACAGCTTCTCCGCAATACCCCCCGCATGCTTTGGGCCGCTGTCATCGTAAACGTCCTCGCTTGTCTTTGCTGGTATGTCGGCGCCGCGTTTGTTGCTCCGGTTGCCGCCCACGAACTGGCTGGCCAGCTCACCCTGCAGCTGATGGTCGCAGCTATTGTTGGGGTGGTCGTCCTTCTGCCCGTCGCACTGACGCAGAACGCCGCAATGGACCGCCTCGGGGTACCGCCCGCCCCTGAAACGCCGTGAAGGATAAGACTGACAGGCATGTGCTTCCCTCCACTCCGGTCGAACGTCTACGGCTTTACGGAGTCTTTGCCGTCTTCTTGGCGGGCTTTCTCTATGTCGCCGGCGGGCTAGCTTATCGGCAGTTGTTGCAGTCCGGTGACCTGAAGGAACAGTCAAATTCACAAAGCCAGCGGGTAATTTTGCGCCCGCCCGCTCGCGGACGAATCTACGATCGGAACGGATACGCCTTGGTCGACAATCGCGCCCGCTGGAGCGTCAAGGCCGACCTCTCGGCGCTGCAGAAGGAGTTTCGCGCAGAGTATCTGCGAATGCTTGCCGCCGAGAAAGCCCGCGAAGCCGTGAGCATCGATCGGGAGAAGCTCTTGGAGGACGCGCGGGTGCGCGTGCTGGAAGGCTGGCTCAACAAGGTCTGGTTCGTCATCGACGAGACGAATCGCAACACCAAGAGCCGCAAACCCCTCACGAAGTTGACTCCGGTTACTGCCCCGGCCGAACGTCAGATTAATATCCTGGAGCTCCGCAAGCATCTGCGTGAACGGCGCGCCCTGCCCTTTACCCTCGTCTCAGATCTTGCATTTCCTGGGGCCAGCCACGTGCAGAATCCCGAAGAGGGTTCCAAGTCCGTGGCCCGGTTCATCGAGCAGTTTCCGGTCGAGGGTCCTATCCGTCTCGAATCGGATATTATCCGAACCTACCCCTTCGGGGCGTTGGCTTCACATGTGCTAGGCTACGTCAAAGACACCGATCAATTGCCCGAAAACGTTAACGATATCTCCGACGTCCGGATTGAGACGCTGCAGAAGATGCACTATACAGGTAAGACCGGCGCCGCCGGCGTGGAACTCACCTATAACCATGTCCTAAGCGGCTTCACCGGTTGGGAGCTTTGGACCAAGACCTCTTCGGGATATAATCAGACGAGGCTTAAGCACAGCGAGCCGGCCCAAGGCAGCAACGTCATCCTGTCGATCGACTATCGTATCCAACAAGCCGCAGAGACAGGTCTGTCGAAAATCAAGGATCCACAAGGTAAGCTCCTGCCCGCCGCTGTGGTGATGCTCGACGTTCAGACCGGCGAGATCCTTGCCTTAGCCAGCCAGCCGACCTTCGACCCCAACCGCTTGGCTGATCGGGTCTCCACGGCTTATTACTCGGAAGTCGAGAAGTCGGGAGCTTGGCTGAATCGAGCCACCCAGGGTCTCTACGCCCCAGGTTCTACGTTCAAGGTTATCACGGCAATTGCCGGCATGCGCAGTAAGGTCGTTGATTGGGATGATATCCTTGAGTGTGGGGCATATTTCAAGGTCGGCAATCGCGACTTCCCGGAACATGAGCCGGTCGGGTTTGGCGACGTCAACGTAGATAAGATGCTGGCGATCTCCTGCAACGTCTGGAATTACCAAGTCGGACTGCGTACCGGCATCGAAGCGCTTTCGGCCGAAGCACGACGGTTCGGCTTAGATCGTCCGTTGCTCAATACCGTCAGTGACGTCTTGAGCGGCGGTCAGCCGATGACTGAGCTTCCGTTTGCGGCTTCGCGTGGCCTAGTCGTGCCAGATCGCGAGTATAAGCTGCGCATCAAGGAGGGCCCTTGGAACGACGGCGATACCGCCAACCTTTCCATCGGCCAAGGCTACTTGCTGACGACACCGCTACACATGGCTAGTTTCGCCGCCTCGCTTGCCCGGGGTGAGACACGGACTACACCTTCAATCATCCATGACGTGCGTCGCGACGGTCGTCATCAAGGCGCCGAGCCCATCGGGCTGAGTAAACCCCAGCTCGAGGCGATCCATGGAGGTATGGTCCGATGCGTCGAAGAAGGCACGGCGCGAGTCGCGCGTATCCCTGGCCTACCTTATGCCGGCAAGACCGGCACGTCGGAATATTTCTCGAAAGGCGAAAAGGCCCACCTCGCTTGGATGATTGGCTTTGCTCCGGCGGATAATCCCGTGGTTGCCTTTGCGGTGCTCGTCGAAGGTCAGCTGGACACAAGCACATGGGGGGGCAAGACGGCCGGCCCAGTTGCTAAGGAAATGTTGGAAGCCTGGGCGGCGACGGCAGGTTCGTCTTCACCCGTTCCGACCAAGCCGAAAGCCGAACCCGGGCGTTAATCTCTAATTAGCACCGGGGTGCCGACGGTCACTAGGTCAAAAAGGCGAATGACGTCGTCATCAGCAAGTAGAACGCAGCCATGGCTGTTCGGCCGTCCCAGCTTATCCTGTTGATTCGTGCCATGGATGTAGACAAAGCGGCGGCGCGTATCGACGACCTTGCCATCGGATGCGATGCCTTGGTTGCGTCCTGCTTCCAGCCCATCCAGCCAGAGGATGCGCGAGGTGATGAGGTTGTCATCTGGGGTGGGCCATGCGGCGGAGCATAGGCCCGTCGGTTGACGCGCCTTGAACACCATGCCGGGGACGGCGCCGTCGCCGATCTTTTCGCAGACCTGATGCAGTCCGTCAGGGGTCTGGAGCGAATCCTGGATGCACCCTCGGCCGGCCCGCGCGGTGCTGACGACGTAGGCTTCGCACTCGCTACCTTGGAAATGCCATAGTTTTTGCTGGTCAACGGACACAACGATGCAATCTTCCGATAAAGGTAAGCCGAGCCCTTTAAGGCGTTCGGTCACCTCTTTCTTCAAACCTAACTCGAACTCAGAACATGGCATATCGTATCGGCATCGTGGGCGTGACAGGCGCGGTGGGTCAAGAACTGCTGGCGCTCATGGCCAAGCGGAACTTCCCGGTGGCAGAACTCCGTCCCCTGGCTTCGGCCCGCTCGGCCGGTTCCAAGCTCACCTACGGCGGCAAGGAATGGACGGTCCAGGAAGCCAAGCCGGAAGCCTTCGAAGGCCTTGATTTCGCCATCTTCAGCGCCGGCGGCTCGATCTCTCTCGCCCTTGCCCCCGAAGCCGTGAAGCGCGGCTGTATCGTCATCGATAACAGCTCGGCCTTCCGCATGTTTCCGGACGTCCCCCTCGTCATCCCAGAAATCAACGCCCACCACCTCGCCAACCATAAGGGCATCATCGCCAACCCGAACTGCTCCATGGCCATCGCCCTGATGGGCCTCTACCCGCTGCACCAGGCGTTCGGCCTTAAGCGCTTCTTCGCTTCCACCTATCAGGCCGTCTCCGGCACTGGCGCCGAAGCGATGCGTGAACTCGACGCCCAAGCCCGCGCCTGGGCCAAGGGCGAAACCCTCGCCCCGAAGGTCTATCCTCACACGATCAACTTCAACGTCATCCCTCAGGTCGATTCGTTCCTCGCGGACGGCTACACGAAGGACGAGATGAAGATGCTGAACGAAGGCCGTA
>CAXNEN010000188.1:0-3842 GCA_964201505.1 Opitutales bacterium | reverse complement strand
TTCTCCGAACGGGTGATGGCCGCCCTCGGTGAACAGGCGCGTGACCTCGAGGTCTATTCGGTCGACGAAGCGTTCTTGGGCTTTCCCGATATGCCGGATGCCGATGCGAAGGCGCTGGGCCTGCGTATTCGCGCCGATGTCCTGAAGCGTACGGGTATCCCGATTTCGCTGGGGATGGCTCCGACGAAGGTGCTCTGTAAACTGGCCAATGAGCGCGCGAAGACCGACAAGGCCAGCGGCGGCGTGATTGTGGTGTCCGCCTCGGTCGAGGGCCGCACCGCCTTCCTGCGTGGCGTCGAAGCGGAAGACGTCTGGGGTGTCGGCCCCGGTCTGGCGTCGCGCCTCCGTTCCCATGGTATCCTTTCGGCCATCGACCTCGCCGAAGCCGATCCGGGTTTCATCCGCCGTATCGCCGGTGTGGTCGGCGAACGCCTCGCGCTCGAGCTTCGCGGCATCTCCTGCCATGATATCGTCGAAGACGCCGGTCCGCGGAAGAGCGTGCTGGTGTCGCGTTCCTTCGGACGTCCGATCACCGACGCGCATGAGCTCTCCGAAGCCATCGCTTCGCATGCCGCCCGCGCGGCGGAAAAGTTGCGCGAAGACGGACTCATCGCTTCGTCAATCGTCGTCTTCATTCGTACGAACCAGCATCGCATCGACCAGGAGCAGTATCGCGGCGACGAAGTCGAGCCGCTCGATCCGCCGACCGATGATGCCCGCGCAATCTGTGCTGCGGCTTCGCGGGCCTTGGCGCGGGTGCGACGCGATGGTTACATGTATAAGAGGGCAGGGGTGATGCTCCATGGCCTGACGCCGGCGGATGTCGTGCAACCTTCCTTGCCCGGCATGGGCGGCGAGATCGATCCGAATAAGGACCGGCTCATGAAGGCCGTCGACGCGCTGAACCATAAGCTCGGCCGTGACGCCGTGCGCCTCGCCAGTACGGGTTTCGAACGGGAATGGAAGGGTAAGTCCGAGCTCCAGTCCGGCGCTTCGCTGACCGATCCGGCCAATCTTCCGAAAGCCAAAGACGGTCCCAAGCCGCGGAGTAGGTTTCACGAGTGAGATAATTCGCTTCGGGTGGCAGGTGGCGGCCCCAGGTGGCAGGTGGCTGGATGTTTTACCCCGCCACCCGTATCCCGGAGCCGCCACCTGCCACCCGAGACGAAAGCGGGGGTATGGCTTGTCGCGGGAACTTTCCCCCGACATACCTGCTCATACCCCTATGAGTTCGACCCGACTCGGTTTCCGCCATGTCCTGCTGGTCCTGGCCTCCGTCACGCTTTTCGCCGCGCCGCCGGCTAAGCCCGGCGTCCGCGTGGGATTCGCCGATCGCGACATCACTCCCGACATCGGCATGGAAATGCCGGGTAACTATGGGAAGGTCTACTCGAAGAAGATCCACGACCCGTGTAAGGTGCGTGCGAGCGTCTTCGACGATGGCCAGAAGCGCGTGGCGCTCGTCGGCATCGACGCCCTGATGATTCGTCGCGAAACAGTGTTGGAGATCCGCGCCTTGGTGAAGGCCGCCACGGGGATCACCGACGTGATGATTGGCGCCTCGCATTCCCACTCCTCCGGCCCGATCGGGATGATCCTGCCCGGCGAGTTCGACCACGCTTCTGCCGAGATTCAAGAACTCGCTTACAAAAAGTCTTCCTGCGCTGATGCGGGCTATCTCAAGAAAGTCGTCGCCGCCACGGTCGAGGCGATCGTCGCGGCCGATCAGACCAAAGCTGCGGTGACGGTTGGCTACGGCGTCGGCCATGAGAGCCAGGTGGCTTTCAATCGTCGTGTGCGCATGAAGAACGGCCTCACCTTCTCCCATCCGGGCAAAAACAACCCCGACGTGGTCGAGTTCGCCAATCCGATCGACGACGAGGTCGGCTTGATCGGCGTTTGGCGCCCTGACGGCACGCTGGCGGGCTGCATCGTCAACTTCTCCTGCCACGCCACCACGAACTCCGATGGCATCGGCGCGAACTGGATCCATTACACCGAGAAGGTCATCCAAGGGTATTACGGCAAGGACGCCAAGGTTGTCTTTCTCCAGGGTGCCTGCGGCGATGTCACCCAGGTCAACAATCTCGATCCCAAGGCCAATCCCGCCTCGGACGATTGGTCGCAGTTTGTCGGTGGCCGCGTGGGCGCCGAAGCCTTGAAGGTCCTGCTGAGCATGTCGCAGACCCGCACGACCGAAGTGCCGTTGGCCGCCGACCATAAGGTCTGGGAGGTGCATCGCCGTATTCCCGCTCCCGAGCGTGTCGTCGAGGCCCGTGAACGCATCAAGGGTCCACCTGCCCATAAGGATTGGGTCTGGGCCAAGGAAACGCTCCTACTCGATGCCTTGATCGCCAAGAAGCGTGACGTCGAGGTCGAGGTGCAGGCCATCCAGGTCGGCCCGGTCGTCTGTCTCTCCAATCCCGCAGAGTATTTCGTCTCGTACGGACTCCAGCTCAAGAAGCGTAGCGGATTCCCCATGACCTTCCCGGTCGAACTCGCGAATGGCTGCGTCGGCTATGTGCCGGACGAAGAAGCCTTCGGTCCGCACGGCGGCGGTTACGAGACGCGTCTGACGAGCTACAGTAATCTCGAGATCACCGCCGGCACGCAGTTCATGAACGTCGGCCTCGAACTTGCCGCGAAGATGAAGCCGGCCAAGCTGCCGGAGCGTCCGAACGGACCGGCCGGTAAGCCGTGGGCCTACGGTGACCAGCCTCCGCAGCTGAAATGAATCGACTGGCGTCCATCGTCTTCGCCTCCGCGCTGTCGGCGGCCCCGCTGCCGAGTCCGCTCGCTCCTGCCGAGGCGTTAAAAGCTTTCGAGGCTGCGCCAGGCCTGCGTGTCGAGCTCGTCGCCGCTGAGCCGTTGGTGGCCTCGCCTTGCGCCATCGCCTTCGACTCCAAGGGACGACTCTTCGTCGCCGAGAACCGCGGATACCCCATCGGACCGAAAGAAGGGGAGAAGCCTGCGGGCGTGATCGCGCTGCTCGAGGATACCGATGGCGACGGCAGGATGGATAAACGTACCGTCTTCACGGATGGCCTTACGTTCCCCAATGGAGTCCTGCCTTGGGGCGGCGGCCTCATCGTCACCTGCGCTCCGGATGTGCTCTTCCTGAAGGATAACGACGGCGACGGCGTCGCGGATGAACGTCGTGTGTTGCTAACCGGCTTCGCAATCACGGGTAGTACGCAGCTGCGCGTCAACGCCCCGACCATCGGGCCAGATGGTTGGATCTATTTAGCTGCTGGCTTGAGTGGCGGCACGGTCACCTGTCCATCCCACCCGGAGCGTCCGGCGCTCAAGATGACGGCGGACATTCGTTTCCATCCCAAGACCCTCGAGGTCGAGCTGGTGGACGGGAAGTCGCAATATGGGATGAGCTTCGACATCTTCGGGAATCGCTTCATCTGCATGAACCGCGTACCGGTCCAGCATGTCGTCTTCGACTCCAAGTGGCTGAAGCGTAATCCGCGCCTGGCTTTCAGCGAGACCGTCCAGGACTGCAATGAGCGCAACGCCTTCAATGGTATGAACGGCGGCCACGACGGCGTGCGGCTTTTTCCCATCAGCTCGAATATCACCACCGCCGACGGCCATGCCGGGTCGTTCAGCGCGGCGTGCGGGGTGACGGTCTGGCAAGGCAAGTCGCTGCTGACTCCGGAGTGTGCTAATACCGTTCTGTCGTGCGACCCGACAGGTAATCTGATTCATGCAGATCGACTCACCTCCAGGGGTGCGACCTTCATGGCCACGCCGGTGTATGAAGGCCGCGAGTTCCTCGCTTCACGTGACGACTGGTTCCGACCGGTCTACCTGACCAAGGGTCCAGAAGGGGC
>CAXNEN010000187.1:0-3845 GCA_964201505.1 Opitutales bacterium | reverse complement strand
ATGAAACGCAGCTTCGGCGGTAGGCGGGCTTCGTCGATTTTGACCGGAGCCGTCAGGACTTCAATCGGACGGACGAACGCCACGACCTTATGAAAGGTATCCGGTACGACCAAGAAAAGGAGCAGATGCAGGCCGAGCGATACCGCGACCGCAATAGCCGCAGAGCGCTGGTCGATGGATTCTTCAGGCCGCACAGCATGAAGTTAGGCGGCCCCGGCCCGACTTCAAGCGTAGGCGAGGACGATTATCGGCCCGCAAACTCCCGGGTCAGGGCCGCCAACGTCCGCCGACAGTCCTCACGCGTGCCGATGACGACATAGAGTGGGAAGGAATAGTCGCCGGGCTTGATGGACTCAGCCTGCCGCAGCCGGAAGACGCAGTTCCACTTCACAACCTTGTCGTGCTCGAACTTGAACCGTCCGTAGCCGATGGCGGGCTGACCCGCCGGCGGGCGAGTCGGCGTGAAGATACCCATCGCATGGGAACCCGAGGGAGTCGAAAGCACGACCGGATCGCGCTGCTCACCATCTTGACGAGGAAGCGGGGCGAGCGTCTCGGTCTTGGCCTCAAACCGCAACTCCTCGGAGAATGCCATCGGCATATAAGCCGTGAGCGCTTCGAACTGCAGGTATTTATGCGGACGATCCGCCGGCACGGTGAACGTGACCTTGTAATCCAGTACGTGATCCATGCCCGGGCGGCCGATGCGCACCTGCTTGGTGAGCACGTGATTCGAAAGCAGCTCCCGATTCTGCGCCAGCTGACCGTACGATTTCATGCCAGGTGCAAGCCAGTAGGCCATCCGGCTACGCGTCGACAGTATGCCATCCTTGGTCGAAAGGGATTCCAGACGGCTCGTGGACTTCGGGCCGAGCGCATCCACGACCGATCCGGCCTCGGTCGGGTTATAGCATTCAACATGGAAGACGCCGTCGACATCGGCGTTGATCGCGGACTGCAACTGGCGGCCATGGTCATGCGAATCGATGAACTCCACGCCGGCCCACTTGACGGAATCAATCGCACCGGCGAGGCGACTGGTCGTACGGATCACGAGAGGCTTGCCGCCAATCATACCAGAAAGTTCGGCATCGCCACTGATGGCGGGAGCCTGCGCAAGTGCCAAGGTCGGCAGGAGTAGCAACCAAGCCTTCATGCGGTGATCCTTTCCAGGACGCCGAGCGAGGCGAGGCGGGCTTTGACGAATTCTACTGGCAGGCCCATGATCGTCGAGATCGGGCGCTGATAATCATCGATGATGATCTCCCGTCCTTCCTGGATGCCGTAAGCACCAGCCTTGTCCAAGGTGTTCACCAAGGACTGGTAGCGGGTGATATCGTCCTCCGTGAGATCACGGAAGCGCACCCAGGCCGTGACGTCGTGCGACTCGTCGATACCCAGCGCCGGACAAAGCAGGCAGACACCGGTGTGGACCGTGTGTTCGCGACCGGCTAGGCTACGCAACATCGCGCGGGATTCGGCGAGATCGGCCGGCTTGTTCAAGGCACGGTCGGCGAGGGCCACCGTGGTGTCCGACCCAAGCACGAGCGCCTCTGGGTGCAGGCGGGAGACCGCCGCGGCCTTCAGGCGAGCGTTATGCAGAACCATCTTCGCCGGATCGGTCGTCGGATCCTCATGCTCGGTCACCGCGGCTACCAAGACGCGATGGGGGAGGCCCGCCTCACGGAGCAACTCCGTGCGCCGCGGCGAAGCGGAGGCGAGGATGAGGACGAGCGGCGGCGGCACTCCCCGACAGATGCGGAGTAACCCAAATAAGACAATCGCAGAGCCCGCGGAATGACCTTTAGCCAGGCCCAGGCGGAAACCTTCGGCCTTGGCTTGCAGTCTTAGTTCATAAGCCCTTTATGGATGGTGAACCCCGATGTCTGCGCGACTGTCTGCCACCTTTGTCCTCGCCCTGTCGGCCCTCACCGTCGGCTCCCCGACCACGTGGGCCGACGATGGCCAGGCCGAGAAGGCCGTCGCCCTGCTGGACTCGCGTTGCTTCAAGTGCCACAGCCACGCTTCCGGCAAGAACAAGGGCGGACTGGTCATGGACAGCCTGGCTGGACTTACCACCGGCGGCGACGGCGGCGCGGCCCTCCTTCCCGGCGACCCGGCCAAGAGCCTCTTCCTTAAGAATATTCTCGAGACCGACCCGGACGTCATGATGCCGCCCAAAGGCGAACGTCTGACGAAAGAAGAAGTCACTCTCCTCCAAGGCTGGGTTAAGTCCGGAGCGACCTGGCCCAAGAGCCGCACCAAGGCGCCCGTCGCTGGCCGCTACCTTCCCGGCACCATCGGCGAGAAGGAAAAAAGCTGGTGGGCGTATCAAGCGGTCAAACTTCCCGAAATCCCCGCCGGCAAGTCCACCCATCCGATCGATCGCTTCCTCGACGCCCGCCTCGCCAAGGATGGCCTGACCCCTTCCGGCGAAGCCGACCGCGGGGTTCTCATCCGCCGTGTCACCTTCGACGCCACTGGCCTGCCGCCTTCACCCGAAGAAGTCGCCGCCTTCGTCAACTCCACCGATCCGCTAGCCTACGAGAAGCTCGTCGACCGACTCCTTTCAACCCCCGCCTATGGTCAGCGCATGGGTCGCGCCTGGCTCGACCTCGTGCGCTACGCCGACAGCGACGGCTTCCGCATCGACGACTTCCGTCCGACCGCCTGGCGCTACCGCGATTACGTCATCCAGGCCTATAACGACAACAAGCCGTACGACCGCTTCATCCAGGAACAAATCGCGGGTGACGAGCTTTTCCCGGGCGACCCCCAAGCGCTCACCGCCCTAGGCTACCTCCGCCACTGGATCTACGAATACAACAATCGCGACGCCCGCAGCCAATGGGATAGCATCCTGAACGACATTACCGACACCACCGGCGACGTCTTCCTCGGCGCCGGCATGCAGTGCGCGCGCTGCCACGACCATAAGTTCGACCCGATCCTCCAGCGCGATTACTACGCCCTCCGCAGCTTCTTCAACAACACCCTGCCCATCGAGATCCGCGCCGCTTGGACGACCAAGGAAGCCAGCGAACATGCACGCAAACTGGCCGCTTGGGAAAAGGAGACGAAATCCATCCGCGACGAGATTGCCGAGCTCGAGAAGAAATACCGCGACACCGCGACCAAGAACGCCGTGAAAATCTTCCCGGAAGACATTCAAGAGATGATTGCCAAGCCGGAGGCCCAGCGCACGCCTCACGAGCAGCAAGTCGCCGCGCTCGCCTGGCGGCAGGTCGACTACGAATACAACCGCCTCGACCGCTCCATCAAGGGTGCGGACAGCGTTAAGCACGCCGACCTGAAACGTAAGTTGGCCGAACACGATAAACTCAAGCCGGCCGAACCGCCCTTTGTGATGTCCGTCCGCGAAACCGGCGCCCAGGGCTTGGACGCCGTCATCCCCAAGAAGAATACCGTCGTCCCGCCCGCCTTCCTCACGGTCCTCAGCGCCAGCTACCCTGCCGAACCCGCCGCCATCACGCCATCCGCCGACGGCTCCACCACCGGTCGCCGTACCGTGCTCGCGCGGTGGCTGACCGAAAAGTCGAATCCCTTCACCGCCCGCTTGGCGATGAACCGTCTCTGGCAGCTCAACTTCCGCCGCGGACTGGCGCCTTACGCGAGCGACTTCGGCCGCCTCGGCGAACCGCCTTCCCACCCCGAGCTGCTCGACTGGCTCTCGGCTGAGTTCATGGCGAAAGGCTGGGACCAGAAAGCGATGCATCGCCTCATCCTGACGAGCGCCGCATATCGCCGGTCTTCGTTGCACCCCTCCCCCAAGGATGGCCAGCTGAAGGATCCGCAGAACGCCCTGCTCTGGCGCTTCCAACCCC
>CAXNEN010000186.1:0-3851 GCA_964201505.1 Opitutales bacterium | reverse complement strand
GGGCGCCGGCGTAGAGCTTCGCGAACCACTCAGCACCCTGCGCGAGCGGCGCGACCGCGGAGATAATTTTGTCGACCTTGATCTGCTTCGTGGCGAGCAGTTCGATGCAGCGCGGAATCTCACCAGCGGAGGCGCAGGAACCCTGCAGGCGGAGCTGGCGGGTGACGACAATCTGAAGCGGGAGTTCGGTCTTCGGCGTGAGATTACCGACGAGCGTCACCGTGCCGCCCTTGCGCACGGCGTTGATCGCGGAGAGCACGGTGGCGTTGAGACCGACGCACTCGAAAGCGGCGTCAGCGCCCTGCCCTTTGGTGAGCGATTTCACAAACTCGGTAAGGTCACCGTCGGTCTTGGGATTGAAGCGGTGCGTGGCGCCGAGCTCCATCGCGACGGCGAGGCGAGAGTCTTCGGTATCGACGGCGATGACCTGCGCGAAACCCGCGATCTTCGCGGCCTGCAGCGTCAGAAGACCAATCATACCAGTACCCACGACGACGGCGGTATCGCCCGGGGTGACGGGCGTGAGGCGGACGGCGTGCACGCCGACGGAGACGGCCTCAATCATCGCTGCTTCGGCGAAACCCAGTTCGGCGGGAAGTTTGTGCAGGATACGGGCGGGGACGGTGACAAATTCGGCAAACGCGCCGTGGCGGCGGTAGTCGCCGCAGGACACGCCGAGGACTTGGCGATTATCGCAGAGATTGACGTCGCCGCGCTGACACTGAACGCACTCGCCGCAGAAGACCGTGGAGTCGAAGGTCACGCGGTCGCCGGGGGTGAAGCCCTTGACCTGGGCGCCGATGCCAGTGATGACGCCTGCGGCCTCATGGCCCATGACCAGCGGCGGGATGCGGCGCCCCGTGGAGCCATCGTAGCCGTGGATATCGGAACCGCAGATCCCGCAGGCGCGGACCTGAATCAGGACGTCATCGGGACCGCAGACCGGATCGGCCACGTCCACGTAGGACATCTTCTTATATTCGGTGAGGAGCAGGGCTTTCACAGGGGTGAGGAAGGAGGGTTTTGGGGAGAGGGCAAGACTAGGGAGGGCTGGACGCTGAGAGTATCGAGTATCGGGGGAGTGCATGCCTTGGGTAGGGCGGCCATTGCCATGGCCGCCGTTCGCAGCGGCACGTGCGGGTCGCCGGGTAGGCTTTTTGACCATTCCAACGTCCGTCCGCCCACGGACGTGATGGCAATCACGTCCCTACCTCATCCCCAGCCAATCATCCGGTTTCCCCTTGCTTGCTGGTATTCCCAACCGCCAACCGCTTACCGCCAACCGCTATCACCACCCTTTGGTTTGCCTCCGGCTAAACAGACCCTACCGATTCAACCATGAAGTTCCTCCCCGCCTTCTTCCTCTCCTTACTCACCGCCGTCGCCGCAGACCCGAAGCAGTCCATCGAGAAGCTCGATCCGGCGCTTGACGCGTTGATCGCGGGCGACGCCAAGATCGAGACCATCTCAAATGGAGGCTACTCGTGGTCCGAAGGGCCGGTGTGGTACAAGGGTCGCATCGTCTTCTCGGACGTGCCCAACAACGTCGCTTACCAGTGGATCGAAGGTGATACGATGGCGTCCGTCTTTCTGAAGCCCAGCGGCACCGACGCGCCTTCTGCTAATCAAGGCTCCAATGGACTCTCCGTCGACGCCCAGGGTCGCATGCTCCTCTGCCAGCATGGTTCGCGCCGGGTCGCCCGCCTCGGTGGCGACGGCAAGTTCGAGCCGCTCGCGACCAAGAACCACGAAGGCGTGCGCTTCAACAGCCCCAACGACCTCTGCGTGACCAAGGACGGCAGCATCTTCTTCACCGACCCGCCCTACGGCGTGCCCAAGGGCGAAAAGACCGAAACGCCTTATCACGGCGTCTACAAGCTCGCGACCGACGGGAAGGTCACCCTCGTGACGAAGGAAGTGCAGTGGCCGAACGGCATCGCCCTCAGCCTCGACCAGAAGTCGATCTACCTCGCGATCTCGGACGGCAAGAACCCGCGCGTCGCGGTCTGCAACCTCGATGGCTCCGGCCTGCGCGACGTCTTCCTCGCCGCCCCGCTGAAGAGTAAGGAGCGCCCGGGTTCCTGCGATGGCCTGAAGCTCGATGCCAAGGGTAACATCTGGACCACCGGCCCCGGCGGCGTGCTCATCCTCTCCCCCGAAGGCAAGCACCTCGGCTCGATCCTCTGCGGCCAGCCGACGGCGAACCTCGCCTGGGGCGACGACGGCCACACCCTTTACATCACGTCCAAGGACCGACTCCTGCGCGTGAAGACGAAGGTCAAAGGCGCGGGATTCTGACCGCGCGCACAATGAGGTAGGGCGGCCATTGCCATGGCCGCCGTTCGCAGCGGCACGTCGGATTAGCCGGGCAGAGTTTTCGGCGATTCCAACCTCCGGCCGCCCACGGACGTGATGGCAATCACGTCCCTACCTCATCCCCAGCCAATCATCCGGTCTCCGGTTTCCCTTTGAGCGTTAGTCTTCTGTCTCGGGTAGGGCGGGCTCTCCGAGCCCGCCGTTGAGCCGAACGAGATTCGCATCTCTGTCCGCGAACGGACGGCTCGGAGAGCCGTCCCTACCCTCACTTCCTCTCCAACTTAACATAATCTAACCCAAACATATTCCGCGGCGTGGCCGCAGGATTAGGAGCGAGGATCTTGATCTCGAGGCGATGCTCCCCGACATCGAGCTCATGACGGCCACCGTTGAGTTCGCCGGTGGTGACGACTTCAGCAGGGTTATAAAAATCGTAACCCTCTTCGCCGAGGAGTTTGCCGTCGAGGCGCAGTTCGAACGCGCCGTAGTCATGCGCCTTGGTGCCGACGAACTTCACTTCGTAAGTTCCCTTCGCCGCGACGGGTAGCGCTAGCGTGAGCGTGTCGCCGACCTTGCCGCCAGTCCACCAGAGGTGATCGTTGCCACTCCAGCGGCTGGCCTTGAAGCCGCCCATCTTCTGGCTGGCAGTCTTGCCGCCAGTGACGGTGAGCACCTTCAAACTCTCGCCTTCGATGGCGCCTTCGAGATGCCAGACGCCTGGTGCGGACGCCGGGAAGCCGTCGGGGAACTGCAGATAGGCCACGAGATTGATGACTTGCTCCTTGGTCAAAGCTTCCAGGAGCCCCTCCGGCATCAGCGACATCGGCAGGGTCTCGCGCTTCTCGACCTCGCTCTTGGCAACCATGAACTTCGCGCCGCCGGGCATGACAAGACGGAACGATTGCGCGTCCTCGAATTGGACGATGCCGCTCATGGTCGCGCCGCTCTTCAGTTTAAAGACGTTGAGCTGATAGTCCTTACCGATGACGCCGTTGGGGTTGAGCACGTTCTCGAGGAAGTAATCCAGCTTACCGATATTAGAGCCAGCGAGGCCGGGCCCGACCAGATTACCAATGGTGCCGAAAGTATGGCAGATGCCACAGGCCGAAGCGAAGAGCTGGCGACCCGCCGCGATGTCACCCTTGCGCACGGCGACCGGATTAAGCATCGCCTCATATTTCGCCTTGGTCTTGGCGAAGTCAGCCTTGGGCGCATTCACGACGCCGACGACGGCGGTGAGCTGGGCATCCACGGACTGGTCGCCAAGGGATTTCAGCTGACGCACGACGAGCGGTGAGAGCAGAGCCTTGTCGGCCTTGCCCGCAGCCACCGCAGCGAGGAGCGCCTTGCCACCGACAGCGTTGCCCGCGAGGGCGGCGACGGCATCGGCCACCTGTTCGGGCGTGAAGGTCGTCAGGCGCCCGAGCAGCACGGCGGGCGAGGCGTCGTCACCGACGGTCGCGAGGGCCTGGATGAGCGGACGACGGAAAGACGGCGTGGTCTGCTCAGCGAAGATCAGGTGAATCACCGGAGCA
>CAXNEN010000185.1:0-3852 GCA_964201505.1 Opitutales bacterium | reverse complement strand
CCTACGCGCGAGTTCTTCGATCCGGTTCGCTTCATCAGCAACCCGTCGACGGGCAAGATGGGCTTCGCCTTGGCGACGGCGGCGAAAGAAGCCGGCTGGTCGGTCGATCTCGTCGCCGGCCCGGTCTCCTTGCCTGAGCCCGCTGGTGTGATGGTTTACCCGGTCGTCACCGCCGCCGAGATGCAGCGTCAGGCCGACGCCTTGTTCGGGCCGTGCGACGTGCTCATCATGACGGCGGCCGTCAGCGACTGGCGTCCGAAGGTGACCGCAGCGCAGAAGCTCAAGAAAGACGGCCAAGGGATGCACGTCGAACTCGAGCCGGTGCCGGACATCGTCTCGGCCCTGGCCGAAGAACGTCGCACCGACCAGTTTCTCGTGGGTTTCGCCGCCGAGACCGAGAACGTCGAAGCCAACGCCCTCGATAAACTCGAGCGGAAGGGGCTCGACCTCATCGCTGCCAATTCCGTCGCCGGTTCCGAAGGCGCCTTCGGTTCGGATTATAATAAAGTTATCCTTCTCGGCCGAAACGGTTTCCGCGAAGTCCTCGGTCCGGCCTCCAAGGCCGCCGTGGCCCGCCAACTCATCGATGTGATCGTCCGCCTCGTCGCGGCGCGTGCCTCCTGACATGGCCCGCCGCCGCTTCAGTCCGCTGGACCGTGTGCTCGGCCGCATTGACGACCTCGATGCACAGAACCTAGCGATCCTCGCTCGCCGCCTAGAGCGCGAGCGCGATCTCATGGAGACGGTCTTGGACACGCTCCGCGAGGGCGTGCTCGTTCTCTCCCACGACGGCGCCATCGAATACGCTAACGCCTCCGCGGTCCGCCTTCTCGGCGTCAGCCAGGAAGATGTTAACGGCGCCGAGTTGCGCCGCCTTTCGCCCGACATCGCCCAAGCGTTAGAGCTGCCTGAGACGGTGGGTGCCCTCGCGCGTGAGCTCGAGGTCCGTTATCCCGAGCCGCGGCTGCTGTCCTTGCATCTCGCGCGGGTTGGTGACCTCCAAGGCACCGAGCGTAGCCGCCGCGTGGCGGTGTTGAGCGATGTCACGAAGGAGCGCGTCCAGACCGAAGACCGCGTGGAGAGCGAGCGCATCGACTCCATCGTCTCCCTCGCTGCCGGCGTCGCCCATGAGGTCGGCAACCCGCTTAACGCGATTGGTATCCATCTCCAACTGCTTCAGCGCGAGGCCGCCAAACTAGGCGATTCGCCCGCCGCCGAAAAAATCCGTAAGGCCGCCGAGGTCTGCCAAGGCGAGATCAAGCGTCTCGACGGTATCGTGCGCGATTTCCTCGGCGCCGTGCGCCAGACGCCGCCCCACCTCACCGACACCGACCTCGTCGCCGTCGTCGCTGAAGCCACTGGCCTGCTTCGGGAACAGATGGAGCAGCTCGGGGTTCGCGTCTCGCTCGACGTCCCGGGCGAGTTGCCGTTCATTCTCGGTGACCGCAACCAGATCAAGCAGGCGCTCTTCAATGTCATGAAGAACGCCCTCGAGGCCATGGATCGAGGCGGCGACATCCACGTGAAGCTTTCGTCGGACGACGAATGGGTCGTGCTTTCAATCCGCGATACCGGCGTGGGCATCCCAGTCGATAAACTCACCCGGGTCTTCGACGCTTATTACACCACCAAAGCCTCCGGTGGTGGTATCGGCATGCTCATCCTTCTGCGCATCCTTCGGGCCCATGGCGGTACGGTCGATATCCAGAGCACCCCCGACGTCGGAACGACCGTAATCCTGCGTTTTCCGCTCAAGCACCGCCGGGTCCGGACGCTGGAAGCCCCGAAGGCTTGAAACCTGTTCCCGGTTCCGTTGTCTTACCCCCACCTTCCTTTATCATGAAGCACCTCGCTCTCTGCCTCCTCGTCCTCCCTGCCTTCCTCGTCGCCGACGATAAGGAGCTCCCGCTCGTCCTCCCGAAGTCCGTCGCGCTCGGTACGCCGCGCCCGATGAAGATCAATAATCTAGAGCCGATTTCAAAGAACCCTCGCATCCTGCCCAAGGTGCCGGCCGCCGCCGTCAATCTCGCCAAGGGTTGCAACGTCACTTCTTCCGCCCGTGAAGCCGCCGCTGGCGATTTCTCTTACCTCACGGACGGCGACAAGGGCGGTGAAGAGGGCTTCGAGGTCGAACTCCCGCGCGGCGCCCACTGGGTGCAGGTCGACCTGACCAAGTCCGCAGAGATCAGCGCCATTGTCCTCTGGCACTTCCACCGCGAACGTCGCGTGTATTTCAATATCATCGTCCAGATCTCCGATGACGCCGCCTTCAAGAAGGACGTTACCACGGTCTATAACAACGATGCCGAAGGCGAACTCGGCCTGGGTAAGGGTAAGGACTATTGCTACTACGAGTCCAACGAAGGCCGCGTGATGGCCCTCAGTCCTGCCATCAAGGGTCGTTACGTCCGCTTTTACTCCAAGGGTAACTCCGCTGGTCCTTCGAACGACTACATCGAGACCGAAGTCTGGGGCGTCCCGGCCAAGTAAGGCGGGACTTTGCTTGAATCGGGCGGGCTAGCCCGCACCTTGAAGCTGTGAAGGTCATCCGAGCCAAGTCCGCGGGTTTCTGTTGGGGCGTCGAACGCGCCATCGATATCGCCCGCGAATACGCGCAGAAGGGCCGCCACCCCGTCTACACCGACGGCCCCCTGATCCATAACCGCCAGATGATGGAAGTCCTCACGGGTGAGGGCATCCGCGAGGTCGGCGATTACCGCAGCGAGACGAAGCTTGAGGTCTCGAAGTCCACCGACGCCGACGCCGTCATGGTCGTCCGCGCCCACGGTATCTCGCCTGAACGCCGTGAGTACCTGAAGTCGCTCGGCATGGAATTCCGCGATGCCACCTGTCCCGACGTCGGCATCATCGCCGGCAAGGTCCGCATGCATGCGCGTAAGGGCTACGCCACCGTTATCTTCGGCGACCCCAAGCACCCCGAGGTCATTGGCCTACTCGGCTATGCCGAGGGCAAGGGCCACGTCATCACTTCGGAAGCTGAAATCGATGCGTTGCCGGATCTCGGGGCCCAGGTCTGCATGGTCTCCCAGTCGACGATGTTCACCGACGAGTTCGAGAAACTCGCCGCGCGCCTGAAGGCCCGCTTCGCGCCGACCCTCGTCTTCGACACCATCTGCGGCGCCACCAAGGATCGGCAGGCCGATATTCGTGAACTGCAGAAGCAGGGCTGCCAGGCCATCGTCGTCATCGGTGGCCGCCATTCCGCGAACACCGTCAAACTCGCCAAGCTGGTCGAGATCCACGGGTTGCCTTGTTTCCACGTCGAGACCGCCGCCGAACTCGATTTCGCCGCGCTCGCCCGTTTCGGCACCGTTGGCGTCACCGCTGGCGCGTCGACCCCCGCCTTCCTCATCGACGAAGTCTGCCTCCAGTTGGAAAAGTCCGCCTAAGTCCAGCGGGGCAGGGGTGGTCGTTCCAATTGACGCGTAAAATTATCAAAACACTGCCCCCTGTCGACTTGCAGGCTGAGGTGGGGCGGGTAACTTAAGCTCCAATATGAGCACCGCTGTCCCCATCCTTCTCATCGTCCTTCTCGTCATCGTCGGTGCCCTCGTGATCGCCGCCATCTGGGGCGTAGGCATCTACAACAGCCTCGTCGCGCTGCGTAACGCCTGTAAGAACGCCTTTGCCCAGGTGGACGTGCAGCTCAAGCGCCGCCACGACCTGATCCCGAATCTCGTCGAGACCGCCAAAGGCTACATGGCCCACGAGAGCGGCACGCTCACCGCCGTCGTCGAAGCACGTGCCAAGGCCACCCAGGCCAACGTCCGCTTTGCCGGTAACCCGAACGACCCGGCCGCCATGCGCGACCTCAGTCAGGCCGAAGCCGGC
>CAXNEN010000184.1:0-3855 GCA_964201505.1 Opitutales bacterium | reverse complement strand
GAAGCCGAGGTGGCCTCCCCGTAGACGCCCGTGACTGCGGCCTCGACCTGTGCCGGATCCGCGACGGCGAGCTCGATATCGCGCTGGAGGATGAAGCCAAGTTCGTTGATGACGGAGGAATTAAAGGGATCCTTGGCGAGCAACGTCAGCTTGCCGGCTTCGTCCGCGACCGGTAAAACGACGTACTTATGGGCCTGCGGCGCCTTGAGGAGTTTGACGAGCGCTTCGCCCGGATCAGCGGGCACAGCGGAGTAATACTGAACGTGCAGATGGTCGGCGATTGCTTGAAGGATGGTCGCACGATCGGCGAGCCCGGCATCCATGAGGCTTTCGCTGAAGGATTTGCCAGTGGTGGCGTGGGATTCCCAGATCTCCTCGGCTTGGGCTGGGGTCACGAGGCCCGCCTCGAGGGCAATATCACGGATCACGTCACTATGGTCGTCGAACATGGGAATAGGTAGTTAGAGTGATGTGGCAGATCAACGGGACTGCGCGCCGGCACGCATGCGCTCGCGCATGGCTTCAGGGTTCTGGCAGTAGTTGAAGACCTCTTCCTCGGAGACGAGCCCCTGGAAGAAGATCGCGAGCAGATCGCTGTCGAGGGTCCGCATGCCGCGAGCGCCCCCCGTCTCAATGTCGGTAAGGAGCTGGTAGGTCTTGCCTTCGCGGATCTTGGCGGCGATCCCGTCAGTCCGAATCATGATCTCGAAGGCAGCGACGCGGCGGTCATCAGTGGTGTGCAACAGGCACTGAGAGATGACCGCAGAAAGTGAGGTGGACAGCTGGGCACGAATCTGGTCTCGGGAGCTCGCCGGAAAGGCGTCGATGATACGGTCGACCGTGCGCGCGGAGCCGGAGGTATGCAGGGTGCCGAGGACAAGGTGGCCCGTCTCCGCCGCAGTGACGGCAGCTTCAATCGTCTCGAGGTCGCGCATCTCGCCGATGAGGATGACGTCCGGATCCTGCCGGAGCGCGGAGCGCACGCCTTCCGAGAACGACGGCAGGTCGACGCCGACCTCGCGCTGGGTGATGATGCTGTTCTTGTGCGCGTGCGTATACTCGATCGGGTCCTCGATGGTGATGATATGTCCCTGCTCGTTCTCGTTGATCCAGTTGATCATCGAGGCGAGGGTGGTCGACTTGCCAGAGCCGGTGGGTCCGGTCACGAGGATGAGGCCGCGGGCACGCTTGAGCATATCCTTGATGACCGCGGGCAGACGCAGCTGCTCCAGCGTAAACATCTTCGAGGGGAGGAGGCGCAACACCATGCCGTAGCCGGCATGACTACGGAAAGCATTCACGCGCAGGCGCATCTTCTGGCGGAAGGAAAAAGCGAAGTCGCAGCCGCCGTCAGCGTCGAGGCGGTCGAGGTGGGATGGCGGCACGAGGCCGAGCACCAGGGCCTTGGCATCGTCGACGGCGAGGGGGGCGCCGTCGATGGAGACGATTGTGCCGTTGACGCGTAGGCTAGGCGAGCGGCCCACGTGGATATGCAGGTCCGAAGCACCATTCTCCACCATGGCCTCCAGCAGCTGATTCATCTCGTAGGCCATGGGATTAGATGACGTCGTCCGCGACGGTGGAGCTGAGCACTTCCTCGATGGTGGTCATACCTGAGGCTACCTTGCGCTGGCCGTCCTCGCGCATCGTGCGCATGCCGGCCTCGCGTGCCTTGCGCCGGAGGTCGACGAGATTGGCGCCGCCGTAAATCATCTCCTGGATTTCGTCGGTGATGACGAACATCTCGAAGACGCCGCGGCGTCCTTTGTAGCCACGATCGCCGCACTTGGGGCAACCCGCGCCCTTCATGGGGGTGGCGCTGGCGAGATCCTGCTCGGACATGCCGATGGAGTAGAGCTCCTTGGGGGTTGGCTTATACGGGGCGGCGCAGGCCTGGCAATTGCGACGCACGAGGCGCTGGGCGAGCGCGCCGCGGAGCGCAGCGGACACAAGGAAGGGCTTAACGCCGATGTCGACGAGACGGGTGACGGAACTGACGGAATCATTGGTGTGCAGGGTCGAGAACACCATGTGGCCGGTGAGGGCCGCGTTGATCGCAATCTCAGCGGTCTCCAAATCTCGGATTTCGCCGATCATCACGATATTCGGAGCCTGACGGAGCATCGCGCGGAGCGCGGCGGCGAAAGTCATCCCGACATCTCGCTTCACCTGCACCTGGTTGATGCCAGCCATCTGGTATTCGACCGGGTCCTCGACGGTGATGATCTTCCGGTCGGGCTTATTGATGTAATTCAGTGCGGAATAAAGCGTGGTCGACTTGCCGGAGCCGGTCGGTCCGGTAACGAGAAAGACGCCATCGGAGCCAGAGATGAGCCCCTGGAACTTAGCCTGGTCATCGGCGAAGAAACCTAATTCAGGCAGGCCAAGCTTGAGGCCTTCCTTGTCGAGGATTCGCATGACGATAGACTCACCGTAGACGGTCGGGAGGACCGAGACGCGTAAATCGATGTCGCGCCCGCCCGTGCGGGCTTGGATGCGTCCGTCCTGCGGGATACGCTTTTCAGCGAGCGAAACTTCCGCCATGAGCTTGAGTCGCGAGATAATGGAGGGCTGGAGGCGCTTGGGTGGACCCTTCATCTCCTGCAGCACGCCGTCGACGCGGAAGCGGACACGAAAACGCTTTTCCAAAGGCTCGAGATGGATGTCCGAAGCCTTGCGACGGATCGCGTCGACAATGAGCGAATTGACGTAGCGGATGATTGGCGCGTCGTCTTCTTTGACGTCGCCACCCTGCGGCAGTTCGACCGTCAAGCCATCGTCGCCGCCCTTGCCAAGAATGTCGTCATACGAAGAGCCGCCGCCAATTGGACCGCCGACATAGCAACGCGAAATGGCCTCCCTGAGGAGATCCGGCGGGGCGAGCTTGGGATTGATGGCGAGCTTCAGCACGCGGGAAATCGAATCAATCGTCTCGGTATCAAGGGGGTCGGAGATGGCGACGAGCAGTTCCACCCCATCCATCTGCAACGGCAAGATGTTGCGGGTTTCGGCCTGCTCCCGGCTAATCAGTTTGAGAATGTCCTCGGAAGGAGCGACCTGCGTCACGTCCACAAGTTCCATGTCGAACTCCAAGCTAAGCGCCCCGGTGATTTTGGCCCAGCTCACCTTGCCGGCCTCCACCAGTTTGGCGAGGGCGAGCGTGTCGGCGTTCTGACCGTCAGCGACGGCCCCGACCGTGACGCGGGCCTCGTTCACATCGGCAGGGGACACCAGTGCCTTGTCCTGAATGAATTGGATGACGTAGTCGTCGGCGGTCGTCACAGTGGGGAAATCCGGAGCGGAAGATGGGGGTAGGAAGGTTGCTCCTCAACGAGGAGAACAACGGGGAAAAATACGCTAAATCCAGCCACCTTGCCCGCAATCGCAAATTAACCTAAGATTAGCGAGCTCAGCGACTTATCAGGCGTGCGATCAGCTGCGTGACCTGCGCCTGCAGGAAATCAAGCTCGCCGTCATTCCAAAGCACGAATTCAGAACGCTTAACCTTCTCCGAGAGAGGAAGTTGCGAATTAATCCTCCGATTGATGTCATCGACGGAAAGGCCACGGTCCAGTAACCTCGCTCGGCGCGTTTCCTCCGAAGATCCAACGCAGACGATGGCATCAAATCCATCGGTAAGGTTCTTTTCGAAAAGGAGCGGAATTTCGACCACATGATGGCGGCTCTGATCCGCGACCGCCTGACGGCGTAGCCGGGCTACTTCGGGATGAATCAATCCTTCCAGAAAAGTGCGCTCGGGTGCGTCCTGGAAGACCTTGGTCGCTATCCAACGGCGATCCGGGCGCCCATCCTCGCCCAAGCAGGCTTCACCCCAGCGGCCACGCAGCCGGATGA
>CAXNEN010000183.1:0-3868 GCA_964201505.1 Opitutales bacterium | reverse complement strand
TAATCCATCAAACCATGGGTATCAGCATGCAAGCGGCGGGCGAGGCCCTCCGAGACCTCGTCAAGGGTCTTAAAGGCCGGAAAGTGGCCGTATTAGGCCATATGCGGCCCGACGGGGATTGCATCGGCTCGCAGACGGCTCTCTGCCGGATGCTTCTAGCCGAAGGCGTTGACGCGATCTGCGTGAACCGCGACCGCATCCCCCCGAATCTCGTCCCTTACGCCGAAGGCGTGACGTTCGTCAAAGCGGCCGATTATGACGCGACTGACCGCGTCGCCGTCACGGTCGACTGTGCCGATGCGTCCCGCGTTGGGACGGAACTGCTCGCCAAGTTCCCCGCCGGCGTCCTGGCCAACATCGACCACCACGCCTCGAATCCGGATTACGCACAGACCAATATCGTCGTCCGCGAAGCCGCCGCGACCTGCCATATCCTCGCCGCCGGTGCCCTCGCCCAAGGACTCGCCGTCGACACTATCACCGCCAAGGCCCTGCACCTCGGCATCCTGACCGATACCGGCCGCTTCTGCTACCGCAGCACTACTGCCGACGTCTTCGCGATTATCGCCGAGCTCGTGCGCCGAGGCGCCGATCCGGCCGAGGCCAACTTCCGCGTCTTCGAACAGGAAAGCCGCGGCAAGCTTGAGCTCACCAAGCGCTTTCTGAACACCATCCTCTTCCACGAAGACGGCAAGATCTGCTCCGGCGAGCTCACCCAAGCGGACTACGCCGCCACCGGCACTTCAAAGGAAGACAAGGAAGGCCTCGTTGAATTCCCCCGCTCCGTCGAAGGCGTCGAGATCGCCGTGCTGATGGAAGAAGGCGCCGATGGCGTCCGTGGCAGCCTGCGCGGCCGCGACCCTAAGCTCCGCCTCGACCTCTGCGCCGGCAAACTCAACGGCGGCGGCCACATGCTCGCGGCTGGCTTTAACATGCAGGGCTGCCGGTTACCGCAGGACCGCGAGAAGATCCTCGGCATCGTCATCGCCCATTATCGCGAATACTCGGCGAAATGAGCGAGCCCGTCGCCGAACCCGCGGGCGTGCTGCTCGTCGACAAGCCGCAGGGCATCACCTCACACGACGTCGTGGACAGCGTGCGCCGACTCTATCGGACGCGTCGCGTCGGCCACGCCGGCACGCTCGACCCGATGGCCACCGGCCTGCTCATCGTGCTTGTCGGACGAGCGACCAAAGCCTCGGACCAGCTGATGGCCCAGGACAAGGAATACCTCGGCGAAGCCACGCTCGGAATCGTTACCGACACCCAAGACGCCGAAGGCGAGACAATGGAGACCAACCCCGTCCCAGAAATTTCAGAAGCCCAGGTGCGCGCAGCCCTCGCCTCCATGCTGGGCGACCAGTTCCAAATCCCGCCAATGCATTCGGCGAAGAAGATCGGCGGCCAGAAGCTTTACGACCTCGCACGCAAGGGCATCGAAGTCGTCCGCGAACCCCGCGCCATCACCCTTTCTGAATTCGAACTGATTTCGTGGCAGAGCCCCAAGATCAACTTCCGTGTCCGCTGCACCAAGGGCACCTATGTGCGCACGCTCGCACTTGACCTCGGCCGCAAGCTTGGGCCCGGAGCCCACCTCTCGATGCTCCGTCGCACCCGCTCCGGCCAGCTCGACCTTTCCCGCGGCCACACGCTTCCGCAGCTCGGCGCGATGAACGACGACCAGCTCGTCGCGGCCCTCGTGCCCGTGAGCGAAGCCGCCCCCGCCGCATGACAACGCTCCATCTCGCCATCGGTGCCTTTGACGGCGTGCACCTCGGCCACCGCGCCGTCCTACACTCCGCCCGCGAAGCCGCCCGGGCCGACGGGGGTATCGTTGGCGTGCTCACCTACGATCCGCACCCGAGCAAGGTGCTACGCCCGGAATCCTCCGTGCCGCTGATCTTCACGCGCGCCCAGAAGGACGAACGGCTGACGGAAGCCGGCGCGCAGTTGATCCATCACGAGAAGTTCGACCGCACGCATGCTGGCATCGAGGCGGCGGATTTCCCGAAGTGGCTGAAGAAGACGTTCCCGCATCTGAAGTCGCTCCACGTCGGTTCCAATTTCCAATACGGCCGCGGACGCGCCGGCAACGGCGAGACGCTCATCACGCACGCTGCCGCCGAAGAGCTTGACGTGAAGCTCGTCGCAGCCGTGCACCTAGGTGACGAGACGGTCAGCAGCTCGCGTATCCGCCAGTGCCTCGCGGCCGGCGAACTCGACCTCGCGAACGCGATGTTGCTCCGACCCTATGAAGCCGAAGGTACGATCATCAGCGGACGGCGGCTGGGGCGCACCATCGGCTTCCCGACGGTCAACCTCGCCTGGGAACCCGAGCTCAAGCCCGCCTACGGCGTCTACGCCGTCGAAGTCATCTTCAAAGGAGAAGCTCTGCCGGCCGTCGCGAACTACGGGCAGCGTCCCACCGTTGAAAGCGGCCCCGTCGCTCCCTTGCTCGAAGCCCACATCCTCCGCGGACCGGCGCCGTCCACTGGCGACGCCTTGCGTGTCCGCTGGATTCGACGACTCCGCACTGAACAGAAATTTGCCGACCTCTCTGCCCTGCAGGCACAGATTGCAAAGGATTCCGCGCAAGCCAAGCTGGTGCTTGGTCTACTCAGTTAGTTTCGACCAACTGGGCGAACTTCTGGATGATGCCGCCAAAGGCGCCGTTCGAGAAGAAGATGACGCAGCGTGGGGATTTGTCCGACTTCACAAGAGTGGTGAGTTCGGCGAGCAAGGCGTCGTTGGAAGCCGGCGCGAAGCCTTTCTTACCGGCGGCCGTGATGGCGGCGGCAACGCCTTCGCTGTCGAAGCGTTCTTCGCCGTGTTTGTCGGCGCGGTGAGGCGGAGCCAAGAAGACCTCGTCGGCCTTCTTGAGCGCCTCGCGGAAGGCATCCTGCATCACCTTGCGGGCGGCAGTATTGCTCCGCGGTTCAAAGCAGGCCACGAGGCGGTGCTGCGGGTAACGGGCGCGCAGGGATTCGATTGTCAGGTCGAGGGCCGTCGGGTGATGACCGAAATCTTCGATGACCGTCAGGTCAGCGCGATCGACGAGCACCTGCTGGCGGCGCTGGACGCCTTGGAACTTGTCCAATGAATCGAGCTTCAGCTTGGTCGGATCCTTAGCGTCGATCAGCAAGCCCGCGGAGACGGCAGCCATCGCCGCATTGCGCGCATTGAAGAGACCAGGTAGGGCCCACTTCACCCTGCCCCACTCCTGGCCCTTCCAAAGCAACGTGAAGGACGAGCCCGTCGATGATTCCTGGAAATCGGCGATGACCGCATCATTTCCGCTGCCGGTGCCCACGCGGACGACCGGAGCCCAGGTGACGTTCTTCACCAGACCGAGGACGTTGGCGTCGTCGCCATTGGCGACGATTATGCCGTCGCGAGGGACGATACGGATGACATGCGCAAACGTGCGGAGTACGTCGTCGAGGTCGCGAAAGATATCGGCGTGGTCGAACTCGCAGTTATTGATCGCGAGCACGTGCGGCAGGTACTGGATGAACTTGCTCCGCTTATCGAAAAAGGCCGTGTCGTATTCGTCGCCCTCGATGACGAAGGGGCCACCCTGCTTACCGGGGTGCGAAGAATCAGGAAGGTCGCGCGGGACGCCGCCGACGAGCCAGCCCGGCTCGGTGCCGTTAGCCTTGAGCAGGACCGCAGCCATGCAGGTCGTCGTGGTCTTGCCGTGCGTGCCAGCCACGACGACGTTGCGGCGATCGTTAAGCAAACGGGTACGGAGTAGTTCGGGGAGAGAGACGTAAGCTTGGGTGCGGACTTCGAGAAGCCACTCCACTTCGGGATGGCCGCGGGAAGCGACGTTGCCGACGACGACCAAATCCGGCTTCAGCTGGGCAAG
>CAXNEN010000182.1:0-3905 GCA_964201505.1 Opitutales bacterium | reverse complement strand
AGCCTCGACCCGATCGAAGCCCTTCGCCACGAATGACCTTACCTATGAAGACCCGTCTCCTAACCCCCCTGCTCCTGGCGTTCGCCGGTTGCACCGCCGCTCCCCTCGCCCCTCTCGCCGTCTGGGAGGGTGCCCCGCCCGCCGAGACGCTCACGCTCAAGCCAGGCCAAGATCCGCGCGGGACGCTCAACAAACAGACGCACCGAGGTGATGTGTTCATCCCGGAATTCGTCGTCTATCCTGCCGCCAAGCCCGGCGCCCCGATCGTCATTGTCTGCCCGGGCGGCGGATATGGTATCCTGGCCGAAGAACATGAAGGCGCCGAAGTCGCTCGTCGTCTCAACGCGTTTGGCAGCGCCGCTGTGGTGCTGCGCTATCGCGTGCCGCGCCGGGATAAGGATAAGCCTTGGATTGTCCCAGTGATGGACGCCCGTCGCACGATTCAGATCGTGCGCGAGCGGGCGAAGGAATGGAACGCGGACCCAGCCAAGGTCGGCATCCTGGGTTTCTCTGCCGGCGGCAACCTCGCCGCCCGCGTTGCTTACTCGCCGGCTGAAGCCGGCACGGCACGCCCGGATTTCGCCGTTCTGGTCTACCCGGCCTATCTCTTTGAGAAGGACAAGCCCGACAGCGTGCTCCGAGAAGGCCCAGACGGCGTCGTACCGCCCAAGGGTACGAAGCCCGTGCCGGCCTTCTTCGCGCACAGCGCCGACGATGGTTACCCCGCCGAAGGTTCGATGGCCTTCGCCAAGGTCCTCAAGTCGATGGGCGGTTCCACCGAGGTCCATGTCTGGGCCAAGGGCGGCCACGGCTGGGGCGCCTCCGAGCGCTGCGAGGCGGCGAAGAAGTGGACCGAGCTTCTCGGTGCTTGGATGAAGGAACAAGGCCTGCTTGCCCCCTGAAGCGAGTCGAGCCCTAGTCCAATAAAAAAGCCGCCCGGTCGGGCGGCTTTTGTTTGGGCGGTTTCGCCGATTAGAACTTGAAGCGCAGACCGGCGACGGCTTCGAAGCTGTTCACCTGGCGATTATTTTCACCCTGCACTTGGCTGAAGTCCACGTTGTACAGCTGGTGAAGGCGGGCCGTGAGCGTCAGGTCGACAGACTCGGTAATCGTGAAGCGCAGGCCAGCGAAGACGTCAGAGGCGAGGGCGGTCGCCTTATCGGTATTCTTGAGCCAAGCGTAGCCGATGCCGGCGCCGATGAAGGGGTGGATACCGCCGGTCTGGTTCAGCTCGTAGGTGTATTCGATGATGGCGGTGCGGGCCTTGGCGTCGACCGGATCGGAGGTGACGATGTCACGCGTGCTCAGGTTGAGGCCGAGGTGGGAGTTTTCGCTGAGATGAGTGCCGATGCCGACGCCGACGATGGAAGTGTTGTCGGCGCTGGCGCCGCCAGCGAGCGGGGTACTGGGTTTGCCGGTGCCGAGCTGGAAGTCGATGGTCAGGGCCTGAGCGGCCGCGGTGAGGGAGAGGACTGCGAGGGTGCTGAGGGTGCTGAGGGTTTTCATGAGGAAGCGTTAGGTTAGGCGGCCGAGCGGGGCTGTAAAGGCGGAACCCTTACTTGGCTTCCACGATCTCCACTCCAGTGATTTCCACGCGTTCGGTGGGGGTCGAGCCTTCCATGCCGACGCAGCGGATAGCCGCGATTTTGTTGAGGACCTCTTCGCCGGAAACCAGCTTACCGAAGGCCGTATACTTATTATTAAGGAAGGAGGCGTCGCCGTGGCAGACGAAGAACTGGCTGCCGGCGCTGTCCGGGTCGCTCGAACGGGCCATGGAGAGCACGCCTTTCACGTGGGCGCGGTTGTTGAACTCGGCCTTGACCATGTAGCCGGGGCCACCGGTGCCGGGGACGCCGCGGGCGCCGACCTTGGAATTGGGGCAGCCGCCCTGGATCATGAAGCCCTTGATGACGCGGTGGAAGGCGGTACCGTTATAGAACTTCTCGCGGGAGAGTTTCAGGAAGTTGTCCACGGTGCGCGGGGCGACGTCAGGCCAGAACTCGACGGTCATGTCGCCGTAGTTGGTATGGATGATGGCACGAGGGGTGCTGGCGGCGGCGGGGTCTTTCATTTGGACTTGGTTGTTGGAGGAGAAAAGGGGCAGGGCGGCCATGATGGCCACGGCGGAGAGTAGGCAAAGGCGGAGGGTCTTCATGGGTTTCAGCCAAGCCCGCCCGCCCGCCCTCGCAACCCCAAACCTCCGCTTGCCAGCCCGCCCCCCGCGGGGCAGGGTGCTTTTCACATGCGCGTGACCATCAACGATGAGCTCAAGGAGACCGCCGCTCGGACGCTGGCGGACCTGCTCGCCGAGCTGGGCGTCGCCCAGGAGCCGGCCGTCGCCGCCGCGGTCGACGAACAGGTCGTCCCCCGTTCCCGCTGGTCGGCCCACGCCCTCGCCGAAGGTGCCCGCATCCTCGTCATCCGTGCCGCCCAAGGCGGCTGACCTCTCTCATGTTTAAATTCATCAAAGGCCTCTTCGTCAGCGAGCCGGAAGCCCCAGCCCCGGAGAATCTTGTGCTCTTCACGCCCAACGACGGCAGCTGGGATACGAAACAAGTCCGTCGCCTTTTTGACGCCGGCCTCGGCCGCCTCCACGTCCAGGTCCGCAAGGATTGGAATCGCCGCCACTACGAAGAGTTCCTGCGCGCAGTCCCCGAGACCTTCTGGCCGCGCATCGTCCTCGGCGAAGAGCCGGAATTGGTCGAGTCGCACAAGCTCGGCGGTTTCCAGATGCACCCAGGCGAACGTATCCCGCGCCGCTGGCCCAAGCATGCTCCGGTCAGCGCTAAGTGCCACGACTACGACGAGCTCCGCTCGACCGACAAGGCCTGTGGCTACGTCTTCCTAACCCCAATCTTCGAGTCAGTCTCGAAGAAGGACCATCGCCCCCGCCGCACGCTCCGCGAATACGAGGTGATCCTCCAGCGCTGGAAGGCCGAAGGCGGTGCTCCCGTGCACGCGCTCGGCGGCATCACCCCGAAGAACGCCGCACAGGCCCGTGAGATGGGCTTCGACGGCATCGCCTTCATCGGCTCGGTTTGGAAGCAGTCCGACCCCGTCCGTGCGTTCCTTGACCTCGAGCGCGCTTGGTACGGCAAGGAAGCACGCAAGCTCAAGCGCAAGTACTAGGCCGTGTTCCCGCGCCTGCAGTTCCTGACGCTCGACGCTTCGCCGCTCACGCATCGGGCGCAGGCCCTCGCCGCCCTTGAAGGTGGTGTGCGCTGGATTCAGCTCCGCGCGAAACATTTACCGGAAGACATCTGGATCGCCGAAGCCGCTGCGATTGCCGAACTCTGCCGCGACTACGGCGCGACGTTCATCGTCAATGATTCGCCGCAGGTTGCGCTTTGCGCCGAAGCCGACGGTGTCCACCTGGGTGGCGGCGACGCCTTGCCGGCCGCGGCTCGCGCCTTGCTCGGCGATTTTGCCATCGTGGGCGTCACGCTCAACGAGCCCGCGCACCTCGCCCGTTGCGCCGGCACGCGCGTCGACTACGCCGGCGTCGGCCCTTTCCGCCCTACGGCCAGCAAGCAGAAGCTTGCGGCAATCCATACGCCCGAATCACTGGCGGCCCTCATCGCCGCCACCGCGCCGTTGCCATGCTACGCCATCGGTGGCGTGACCGCCGCCGATTGGTCGGCGTTGCGAGCGCTCGGTGCCCACGGCCTTGCGGTCAGCGGCGCCATCGCCTTGGCGACCGACCCTATTTCGGCCGCGAAATCGTTGGTCGAAGCGGTGTCCGCCTAGGTTTCGGATGCGAGGGCTGGACAAGCTCGCCGCCGTTCAGATTGTGCAAGTAACGATGTCCTTGCTCCGTATCGCCGACCGTACCTTCGCCTCGCGCCTCTTCACGGGCACGGGAAAGTATGCTTCTGCCGCGCAGCTCCGAGCGGTGCTCGACGCCT
>CAXNEN010000181.1:0-3927 GCA_964201505.1 Opitutales bacterium | reverse complement strand
GAAGATCGCCAAAATCGGAGCCGCCATGACCGCCGCCGCGAAACTCCAGAAGGCCGTCGCCGACTTCCAGTATACTTCTGCGACAATCAAGGCCTCCCGCCTCGCGTCTGGGTCAATCAAACTCGAGTCAGCGGACATTCGTAACGAAGCGCTCCATCTCGCCGCCAAGGGCGGAATCAGCGTCGACCCTAAGCTTGGGTTCGCCGACTGGCCGATGGCCTTTAACACGCAGATACGCGGCGCGGGCGAGTTCGCCCAATACTTCCAAGCCCTCGGTTTCGCCGGAGGACCGGCGACCGCGGACGGATTCACCGACGGACCGGGCGTCAATGTCACCGGCTCTCTGAATCAGGTGAAGACCGACCTCGCCGAGAAACTCCAGCAGGCCGTAGACAACGTCCGCGCTAGCCCCACCGCCACACCGGGCAATCAGCCGCAAGCGTCACCGAACACCCGAGCCACCCCCTCAGGTAAAACTCCCGCGACCGAGACGACCCCGGCGCCGAAGAAGCGGAGTCCCTTCGGCGACCTACTCAAGGAACTTGGTCGCTGATGACGGCAACGAAGGCATGGGTGGCGGGCTGCATCCTGCTGGCAGGCCTCGTCGTCCTCGCCCTTTCCGTCGGTGCCCAAGGCTTCGGCTGGGGCGAAGGTAGTTCGCTCCTGTTCCTGCGCTCTCCGCGCGTGCTAGCCGCGCTCGCCGCCGGTCTCGCCCTCGGGATCGGCGGCGCCGCGCAACAAGGCGTGTTCCGTAATCCGCTCGCCGACCCTGGCCTCACCGGCGTTTTTGGTGGCGCACTGTTCGGCATCGCCGTGCTGCTGGGACTTTTTCCAGAAGCGGCGTGGCAGCGCGCTTGGTTCATCCCCGCCGCCGCGTTCGGCGGCGCGCTCGGCACCTCCGCCCTGCTCACGCTGATCGGCAGCGGGGGCTCCTCTTCCCGCCTGCTGCTCACCGGCCTTGGCCTGAACGCCTTCACCGCCGCTGGCACCCTCGTCATCGCCTCCCGCAGTGGTGAGTCGCGTGAACTACTGACCAACGGCGCTTACGGCGACTGGTTGGGCATGGCCACGCTCGAACTCACCTGGCTACCCGTGCTCCTCTGCCTCGCGGCGGCGCTACTGCTCCTCCCGCTCGCTCGCTCACTGGATCTTCTGTCCTTCGGGGAAGATGCTGCCCGCGGCTTCGGCTGCGAGGTCGGTAGCGCGCGGCGCAAGGCCGTCCTCCTGACAGCGCTAGCGGCCGCGGCCGCGACCTGCCTTGTGGGCCAGGTGGCCTTTATTGGTCTCCTGGCGCCTCATCTCGCCCGCGCTTTAGTCGGCCCCCGCCATGCGAACGTCCTGCCGCTGTCGGCTGTGCTCGGAGCCGTCCTGCTCTTGGGCGCTGATACTATCGGACGTGGCCTTTGGCCGCAGGCCCCGCTGTCCGCTGCGGCGGTCACAGCAATCCTCGGTGCGCCTCTCTTCATCTGGATAGCGAGGGGACGCCATGAGTGACGCCTTGATCCACGCGCTTGGACTCGGCGTCGAGATTGCCGGTCGGCGAATCATTGACGGCGTATCCCTGTCCGCCACCCGCGGGCAGACCGTGGCCATCGTCGGCCCCAATGGTGCCGGCAAGACGACGCTGCTGCGTGCCCTGGCCGGCCTACTGCCCTCCGACGGAGAATTAGAAGTCGGCGGGTATGATCCGCGCATTATCAATGCGGCGACCTGCGCCCAAACCCGTGCCTACTGCGCGCAGAAACCCGTTAGCGCATGGGATTATCGCGTCGGCGATCTCGGCGACATCATCGGCGATCCCGTCAGCTACGCGGACTGGCTGGCGAAGCTTCAACTCGGCGAATTCTCTGACCGCCGACTCTCCGAGTTGTCTGGTGGCGAACAGAAAGGCGCGCACCTCGCGATGGCCTTCGCCGCGCTCGCGGACCCTTTCGGCGGAGTGCTGCTGCTGGATGAGCCCGCGGCCGCGCTCGACCTCGGCCGACAGGAAGCCGTCGCTCAGGCACTCTTCGCCTTCGCTCAAGCCGGCGGGGCCTGCGTCGTCGCGACACATGATCTCTCCTTTGCGAAGCGCTGCGACGGGGTTGTGGTGCTCTCGGAAGGCCGCCTCATCGCCACAGGTGAAGCCGGGGAGACCTTGACTCCCGAAATTATTTCCGGGGTCTGGGGCGCATCGGTTTCGTCGGCACGCTGACTTCGGCACGCATCAGCTGCCCGTTACGGATAGCTGAGAAAAGATACTGCTGAGCCAAGCCGGCGGCTTCGCCGAAGTGTGCTTTGCCGAACTGTTCCAGCTGAGCGGGCTTCCATCCGTGTAGACCATAGGCGTCGGCCAGCGCTTGCACGACCCAGGTGTCGACCGGAAAACTTTCCAGCCGGCCAAAGCCGAAAAGCGCAACGCAAGCGGCCACCTTCGGGCCGACGCCTGGCAGCGACTGCAATTCGGCCAGTAAGTCGGCGGTCGTCAGGGCCGCGAATTCTTCGGCCCAGCGCGGGCGGGCGAGGAGTTGCTTAGCGGTGCCGCGCAGGTAGGCCGCGCGATAACCCAACGAGCACGCGCGCAGTACGGCATCATCGGCGCGCGCGATCGACTGCCACGAAGGCAGCGCATAGAAACCGCCGCCCAAAGGTTCGCCGAGGTTTGCGGCTAAGGCGGCGACCATGACGCGAATCTGCAGGATGCGCTTGTTCGAACTGCAAAGAAAACCGATCAGCGCCTCATGCGGATCCTGGCGCAAGATACGGAGCCCGGGATAAGCCGCGCGAGCGGACCGAAGCACGGAATCGGAACGCCACGGCAAGGCCTCGGAGAGCCGGGCCTGCGAGCCGTCGGCATCGAGATAATGCCGCAAGGCGCCCTCGGTATGCGTCGCGCCCTTCTGGCCACGCCATTCCAAGCCCTGCGGACCGGAGCGAACGGCGGCGAGCGTCCGGCCAAAGACGCCGACCCAGCTGCCGTCGGAGGCAAGCGACCAGCGGAAAGCCTGCCCGCCGTCCATCTGCTCGGCGAGCGTGCCGGCGGGAACATCCTCGGCGAGCCGCAAGGGTCGCCAAGGTGTCCAGTCCGCCGCGGCCATCGGACTTAGCGACGGACGAGGTCCGAGGGCGTACCCCAGAGGAAACTGTGCTTTGAGGCGAGGAACTTACCCTTGGCGTCGACCACGGATACGCGCCAGGCAATCGGGCGCCACTTGGCGTCACCAGACTGTTTTCCCGTCAGACCAATCACATATTCGCCGAACGGAAAGCCCGGCTTCAGGTTGACCGCGAAATCATAACGCTCAGGCGCGGTGTTTTCCTTGCGCACCACTTCGAGGACGAGACGGCCATCGGCGGGCGGCGGGACGTCGAGCTTCACGAAGAAATAATAACCAGGACGGGTGTTCTCCTCGGTGCGGAAGACAATATCCGAACCATGATGTTCCTTAGCGTAGAATGCCTCGGAGGCGCGGGTGACGTCCGCCTCGGTCCGACGACGTTCATTGACGTAAGCTATGCCCGGCAGCGCGTCCGAGGAGGCCACCGGGGTATCGCAACCCACGAGAAACAGCGCAGCGAGCGCGGCCCACGCAGAGGCCTGGCTCACCGCTCGCCTCACTTCTTGGCCTTCTTCTTGCTCGCGGCGACGCGGGCGACCTTAACGCGATCCTTCTTGCGCTCGAGGTAGGCGCGGCGACGGCGACGCTTGATAACTTTATTGCTCTGTTGGCCCATAGTGGATGCATCCTCCCGCAACCCCCTGGATGGTCAAGGAGAAGGTTTGTGGACCTACCCCGGAGGGCCGGGGTGAGGAAAGAGTCCTTTCTGGCTGCCTGGGTAGGGATCGAACCTACGACCAAGTGATTAACAGTCACCTGCTCTACCGCTGAGCTACCAGGCAGTGCGAAAGGAGTCCAATGAAGGCAAGGTCGGGGCGTCTCTGTCAAA
>CAXNEN010000180.1:0-3973 GCA_964201505.1 Opitutales bacterium | reverse complement strand
ACCGGAACGCGTGAAGCGTGCAGGCTTGTCGATGCGGAGACAATTTCGCCGCCAAGGATTGTGGCCACCCCGAACTCAACGACGCCGGTGCGCGCACTGCCCTCGAAGTCGATGACGTGAATCGGAAGCGATGACCAAGGTGCGGAAGACGTGTTCATCGTATCAGCGCCATTCATGCTTGGGATAACGACCGCGTAATTCCTTCTTCACGCCTTCGTAGGAACCTTTCCAGAAAGCATCGAGGTCGGTGGTGCGTTGCTGAGTACGACGGGCCGGCGACTGAATGCAAATAACCATCGGCACCTTGCCGAGGCACACGCGCAACTTGCTGCCGGGGAAATCATAGAGCTCCTGCACGGTTGCCTCGATCTCCGCCTGGCCGTCGGTGGTATACTCGATGCGGGCGGGATGCTTCTTTCGGGGCAGGATGAGCTTCTCCGGGCAATAGGTGTCGAGCGCCATGGCCTGCTCATGTGTCAGCCAGCCGCGGACGACGCCGAAGACTGGGCGGTCACGGATGTCGCGATAGGCCACGGCGCCGGTACAGACTTCTTCGATTACCATGCGACGCGCAGCGTCATCGAAGACCGGAATACCTAGTTCCGGACAATGCTTTGAAAGGAAGTTCACCCGACGGATCCACGCGTCGACCGGCACATCCCACATTTCGAGTTCCAGGCGGCCAGCGGCGACCTCCTCGGCGAGGATGCGGCTGGCGGCATCGGACGGCGCATCATCGCGCTCCTTAGCTTCGAGGACCAGGTCGCGGAAGCGCCGTTCGACGCGCGTGACAACGCGACGCTGGGTGGCGTCGTAACGGACATGGTTGACCGTGGAGAATTCGGAGGGGAACAACTCCTGCAGCCAGGACTCCTCGATGGCGGTCGCCAGAGAAAGATAGGTGGTCACACCGCCGCGAGCCTGGATCTCATCGACTTCCGCCGCAACCAACAGCTTGGCGTTACGGATGGAGGATTCGCGGCGGAGCTCGCCGGTACGACCGTGCACCAAGGCGCAGCGGAGCGTACCGGCATCGAGCCGGACGGCGAGGCGGTCGGAAAAGCCGAGCAGTAGACAACGGCGAATGGCGGCTGGATCGGCGACGCGGTCGCTGACGGCAAGCCCCTGCCCTTCCGCGAGGCGCAGGAACTGACGGGCGGCCTGATCGGCCTGGCGCGCGGCTTGGCCGTGCACGCCGAAGCGATCGCACGCGTCGGCGTCGAATTTCATGTCAATCGCACGCTGGAGGAGAGCAAGCCGAGGGAAGAAGTCTGATCCATCCTCCTGCTCGACCGCGTCGCGGGCGTTCTCGGTGCGGTCGTCGACCTTACGGAATAAGATGTCGCGGCCTTGGGCGAGACCGGCGATGCGGCAGACCTCGTAGACGCAATCGAGCTCGCCCGCGGCGAGGAGCATGCGCGCATAACGCGGGTGCGCCGGGAAGACGGACATGCGGCGTCCAATCGGCGTCAACTTGCCCAGCGTATCGACGGCTCCGAGGTCGGCGAGGACAGTAAGCGCGCGCTGGAGCGCCTTGTCATCCGGCTTCTCATACCAAGGGAAAGTAGCGGCATCTCCCCAGCCGGAAGAAAGCAGCAGCAGGATCGTCTCGGAGAGGTCGACGCGCTTGATTTCCGGGACTTCGCGGAGCGGGCGGGCTTCGTGGTCGGTCTGCGACCAAAGTCGGATGCAACGACCGGGACCAGTTCGGCCGGCGCGGCCGGCGCGCTGCTCAGCAGACGCCTGCGAGACCGGCTCAACCAGTAAGGTATCGATGCCGCGATGGGGATCGAAGCGGGCGATACGGGCGAGGCCGGCGTCGACCACGGCGCGGACTCCAGGAATCGTCAGCGACGTCTCGGCAACGTTGGTCGCGACGATGACCTTACGGCCGGGGCTTGGCTTGACGGCGCGATCTTGTTCCTCGGGCGGCAGTTCGCCATAGAGCGGAAGGATGTCCACGCCGCCGGATTCGGGAAGGTTCCGCACGGCGCCGATGGTGCGCATAATTTCGTACGACCCCGGCATAAAGACTAGGATATCGCCCTCGCTCTCTTCGCGCAGGACGCGACGAACCTGTTCCGCCGCGGCGTCCCAGATGGGCCGGGTCGAATTACGGGGCATATGCGTATACTCGATCTGGACGGGATAAGCGCGCCCGTCGGCGGCCAAGGTCTCGGCCGATCCGAGCCACTTCGCCACGGCCTCGGTGTCGAGCGTCGCAGACATCGCTATAATCAGCAGATCCGGGCGATGGGTCTCCTGCAGGCGGCGAGCGAGGGCCAACGCCACGTCGGAGTGGAGGTTACGTTCGTGGAATTCATCGAACACCACCGCGCCCACGCCCTTGAGTTCGGGATCCGACGCCATCTGGCGGAGCAAAAGGGCCTCGGTGACGAACTTGATGCGCGTCTGAGCGGACTCCACGCGTTCGAAGCGGATCTGGTAACCCACTTCACCCCCAAGCCGGACCTCGCGCTCTTGGGCGATGCGTGCGGCCAGCAGTCGGGCGGCGATGCGCCGAGGCTGCAGGACGATGATCTGCCCCTGGACGAGATTCAGGTCGAGGAGTATCTGCGGGATGCGGGTCGACTTTCCGGAGCCCGTAGGAGCGCGCAGCACGATTCTGCGCACCCGTCCGCAGGCGGCGACCAGGCCGTCCTGAAGGGTATCGATGGGCAGGGGTTGCTTCATGTCACGTCGAGGGTGATGAGGCGGGCGCTTGCCCTGCCCTCCCGCACCGTAATCCGAGCGACCGTCACGGGAAGGTTAAAGCGACGTGGGCCGGCGCTGCCCGGGTTAAGTCGCAGCACGGCACCGTCCTGCTCGATCTTCGGGACATGCGTATGGCCCGTGATCACGATGTCGGGCCGGAACGCCGCCTCATTTACCGGCAGATGTCCGTGATGCAGCAGGATGCGCACCCCAGCGACAACCTGCAGAGAGGTCAACGGGAGCATCGCGTCGTCATCGCAATTACCCGCGACCACATGGCAGGGTGCAATCTCCGCGAGCTGTGGCACGATTAGCGAATCGCAGACGTCGCCAGCGTGGAAAATCACGTCACAACCTTCCAAGGCGATGATGGCTTCGGCGCGAATCCGGCCATGGGTGTCGGAGATGACGCCGATTTCGGTCGACGGCGCCACGGTCAAAGTGGGCGACGCAGCTTACCCGCCGGGATCGGACGCAGGGCCGTGAAGTCCGCCCCGATGGTATCCTTTAATTTATCCTTCAGTCCTGGCGGTAGCGCGTTCACCGCCTCGACGAATTCTTTTTCGCCCGGGAAAGCGGTCTTGCCGACTTCAGCGACCGGCAGGCTGGCCAGGATAGGTTCAGGGAAGACAAAGTCGGCGCGGCGTTCGGAGTTACTGGCCTCGGCCTCAGCGCCTTCGACATCTAGGGGCGGCAACGAGTCCTCCAGCGTGCCCGAGTCCTCGATCGGCACGTCGACGACGCGCGAAGGTGTCGGCGAGACGATGGCGGCCGGGGCGACGGGAGCCGGGGCGACGGACTCAGGCACGGCCGGTGGGGCCGCCGTAGTTCTTATTTTTTTTTGGCCGGGCTCCCGAGGGAGACCAGCTGCGGCGGCGGCGATGTCTTTGATGAGGAGGTCTATCGACCTTGACCTACTTTGCTCGATTGCCTTGAGCAATGTCACCTCGAAGTTGGCGCGGGGCGAGAGACCTTGGCGGATACCGTTCTCCCCTTCCTGCAGGCATTCCAGTAGACGGACGAGCTGTTCAGTGGCCAGAGATGCTCCAAGCTGGGCGGAGGTTCCGCCGGAGCGGACCGAATCAAGGGTGGCGGCTCGCACGCGGAGTTGGAGATCGGCGAGCACGCGGAGCAGGTCGCGTCCTTCGGCGTGGAAGGCATCGCAAAGCGCGAGGACTTTCTTGCCATCGCCAGTGGCGATACCTTGGCAGAGGTCCGTGACCTGTTGGACGGAGGCAAGGCCGTAGATGGAAAGCAC
>CAXNEN010000179.1:0-3993 GCA_964201505.1 Opitutales bacterium | reverse complement strand
GGCGAGGAACTTACGTTCCGACTCCGGGATGCCGAGGCGTTCGAAGGTCTTCTTCATGTCATCCGGGACTTCTTCCCAGGTGCGGACAGGCTTCTGGCCCTTGGAGAGGTAGTAGCGGATGTTCTCGAACTTGATATTATCGAGGTCGGCGGTGGCCCAATGCGTGGGCATCGGCATGTCCTGGAAGATCTTCAGCGACTTCTGGCGGAACTCGCGGATCCATTCCTCCTCGCCCTTGACCTTGGAGATATAGTCGACGGTGGCGGGGGAAAGGCCCACGCCGGCGTCGAAGGAGTAGTTTTCCTCGTACTTGAAATCGCCTCTGGAGCGATCGACTTCGATCGCATCGCGCTGCGCCTGGGACTCGTTAATTTCACTCATCGGGTTTAGGCGGAGGCGAGTTCGGTTTTCACCCAATCGTAGCCCTTGGCTTCGAGTTCGAGGGCGAGTTCCTTACCGCCGCTGTGGACGATACGGCCGTCCCACATGATGTGGACGCGATCAGGGACGATGTACTCGAGCAGGCGCTGGTAGTGGGTGATGACGAGGAAGCCCGTGTCGGGGCCACGCATGGCGTTGACGCCTTCGGCAACGATGCGGAGCGCGTCGATGTCGAGGCCAGAGTCGGTCTCGTCGAGCACGGCGTACTTCGGCTTGAGCATCATCAGCTGGAGGATTTCGCAGCGCTTCTTCTCGCCGCCGGAGAAGCCTTCGTTGACGAAGCGGGCGGTGAACTTCCGATCCATCTTGAGGGCGTGCATCTTCGCGTAGAGCTCTGCGTAATAGGCCTTGGCGTCGAAGGGCGCGCCCTTGGCTTGGCGAGCGACGATGGCGGCGCGGATGAAGTTGGCGATGGTCACGCCGGGGATCTCGCTCGGGTATTGGAACGCGAGGAAGAGGCCGGCGCGGGCGATGACGTCCGGCTCGAGCCCGATGATCTGCTCGCCGTCCAGGAAGGCTTCGCCCGACTGCACGGTATAGTCGGGGTGGCCCGCGAGAACCTTGGCGAGCGTGCTCTTGCCGGTGCCGTTAGGCCCCATGATGGCGTGCACTTCGCCTTTCGGGACCGTGAGGGAGAAATCCTTCAGGATTGGGCGGTCGCCGATGGAGGCGTTGAGATTCTTGATGACAAGCGAGTCAGACATGGCGGAAAGGGAAGGGGGATTAGTTGGAATGGGTGTCCTTGGCCTGAGCGCGGCCGAGGAAGCTGATCTCGATGACTTCGGAGTCGAAGCCGGGCGGGAGGATTGAGCGGAGGCTCTTCATCACCTCGGGCGGGAGTTCGATGTCGTGGACTTGTCCGGTCTCCTTGTCGCGGAAGTGCGCGTGCGGGGCCAGATTAGGGCAATAGCGGGTGGACTCGCGCTCGTGGTTGACCTGGCGGACCAGGCCGCAGCCGACGAAGGTTTCGAGGCAGTTGTAGACCGTAGCTAAGGAGAGGCCGGGCATGACCACGCGGGCGCGATTAAAGACCTCGTCCACCGTAGGGTGGTCGCGCTCGGCCAGGAGGACCGTAAAGACGGCTTCACGCTGGGGGGTGACCTTCTGGCCGCTCTTGTTAAGCGCTTCTTGAAGGTGCTCTCGATCGTGCTCGGTTAGATTTTGAATCATTCTAACCGCCTAATCAGTTAGAATGAGTCTAATCCGCAAGAAGAAAGGGGTGAAAATCGAGGATTAGAGGGCTGAAGGGCCCGTGGGCCGGAGGGTGATTACATGTTAACCACTTATTAACAAGGAGTTAAGAAGGTTAGGTCGCTTAAGATAACTGGGAATATCAGAAGCAATAACCTCCGGCCCTCGGACCCTCGTGCCCTCCTGTCCTCGATTATCTTAGTTTAACCCCCGGGACTCTTCGCCGCCGCCCTGTTCGTCCAGCTTTCTCTGGGCGTCGAGGCGGGCGAGTTCGTCGGCCACGGCTTTAATCCGCTGATCTTGAGAGAGGCATTCGAGTAGCTGACGGCGCGTAGCGGCGTCGGCGACGAGGTGTCCGGCCGCGGCATCCGCTAGGGCACCAGGTTGATTCGCGAGTCCGCGCAGACGCTGCATCATCGGCGCGGCTTCCTCGCCGAGCTCACTGACGATGTTCTCGGCGAAGGCGAGCACCCGGGCGATGTCGCGCGTGCTGCCGATGAGGTCGGTCGAGGCTTCGTCGACGACTGGGGCGATCTCGAGCTGCGGATACGGCGTCTTACGCTTCACCTTGATCACTTTCGCGCGCCGCAGGCCTTCGAGGATGATGTGGGAGGTGCCGTCCTCGAGTTCGACGTGCCCGACGATGCGTCCGACGCACGTAAAGGGGCAGGGTGGTTCGTCGTTGTCTGGCGTGAGGCTATCCTCATCCAACTGCGAGATTGCGAACATGCGGCTGCCGGCGAGGGTCTCCTTCAGCATCTTGCGGTAGCGTGGTTCGAAGATGCGCAGCGGCATGAGCTGCTGCGGTAGGAAGACGCAGTTGCCCAGGGTCATGACGGGAACGACGACGGTGGGAACCATGGAGCCGATAATGGCAGGATTACCCCTGAAAGCAAACGATGGAGTGGCTAATAGAGTATGGAGTATCGAGTATGGAGTTCAGGGGTGCGAAACCCTATACTCAATACTCTGAACTCTATACTCCGTAAGCTCGGCTTGGCCGTGGTCACTGCCACTGATCCAGAAATAGCTTCTTTGGGTCCGGCCTGTCAGACTCCGCGAAGTATACCGCCATGCGTAGCGAGGGCAGAAAGTGCGCAGGGAGCTTCTCCTTATTCCGAGCCACGATCTCGGTGAGGAGCGAATCGGGCGAACGGCCAGCAAGCTGGTCCACGCGGTAGTAGCCGGCGTCGAGCAGTTCGCGGGCGACGTCGACCGGGAAGCGCGTGAGACGCATGAACGGACTGCACACGGCCTCCCGACGTCGTTCGGCCGCGCGCTGTCGTTCCGCTTCTTCCACGATCAGAGTCGGGCGAGGATAGCCGCACCCATGGCCTTGGTGCCCACGGCCTTGCCGCCAGCAGCGATGTCCGCGGTGCGGATGCCTTCGGCGATGGTCTTCTCGACCGCGAGCTCGATGGCCTTGGCTTCGGCTTCGAGGCCGAAGGAATGACGCAGCATCAGGGCGACGGAGAGAATCTGGGCGCACGGGTTGGCCTTGTCCTGACCGGCGATGTCGGGGGCGGTGCCTCCGGAGGGCTCGTAGAGGCCGTAGCCGTAGCCGTGCTGGTTGCGGTTCGCGCCGAGGGAGGCGGAAGCCATCATGCCGAGGGAGCCGCAGATGACGGCCATCTCGTCGGAGAGGATGTCACCGAACATATTCTCGGTGAGGAGGACGTCGAACTGCCCGGGCTTGAGGATCAACTGCATCGCAGCGTTATCGATGTACATCACTGTGAGGGCGATGTCCGGGGCGGTGGCCTTGAGGCGTTCGGCGACGACCTTACGCCAGAGGACGGAGGTCTGCAGGACGTTGGCCTTGTCGACGAGGGTGATGTGCTTGCGACGGGCGCGCGCGGTGGCGATGGCGACGTCGGTGATGCGTTCGATCTCCGACTTGCGGTAGACCATGGTGTCGATGGCCTCGATGTCGCCGTCGGCGAGCGTCGTGGTGGACTTCGGTCCGAAGTAGAGGCCACCGGTGAGCTCGCGGATGCAGACCATGTCGACGCCGTTCGGGATACGGTCCGGGCGGATCGGCGAAGTATCGATGAGGTTCTTCAGCAGGAGGCCGGGGCGGACGTTGGCGTAGAGCGTGAAGTGCTTACGGAGGGGCAGGAGGGAGGCGCGCTCAGGCTGTTCGGCCGGAGGGAGCTTCTCCCACTTCGGGCCACCGACGGAACCGAAGAGGATGGCGTCCGCGGCGCGGCAGGCCTCGAGGGTCGAGTCCGGCAGAGCCTTACCATGGTTGTCGATGCCCGCGCCACCCACGTCGTGCGTGGAATGCTCGAGGGTGTGGCCTGACTTCTTCAGGACGGCCTCGAGGACGGGCAGGGCGACGGCCATGACTTCAGGGCCGAT
>CAXNEN010000178.1:0-4048 GCA_964201505.1 Opitutales bacterium | reverse complement strand
GCCTTAGTTTTCCCCGCCGGCCGCAAGCTTCCGCACAGGAAGACGCTGACTCTCCCGGTAGGCCTTCAGGCTATTGTCCATCGCCCACGACCCGCTCCATAAATAAGGGAAATGGCCGAAGCGAAGCGAGAGCTGGTGGGCGACGGCCTCTGGGGGATGGCCCGCCTCCAGCAGTAATAGCGCACAGGCCAACCCGCTCCGATCGGAACCCGAACCGCAATGGATCAGCACCGGCTTCGGGGCGTCTCGCAGCATCTGCGCGAGCTCGGTCATCTGCTCGACGGTCAGTTCACGTGATGCGCTCATGCGGTAGTTGAGGAAGCCCACGCCGAGTTCCTGAGCGGCACGATATTGGGCGTCATACCACTCCCGGCCGACGTTCTCGCCTCGTAAGTTGATCACGGTCCGCAAGCCCGTCTGCTTGGCAAGGCTGACGAATTCCCCCGCCGGAAGCTGGGCCGAACGGTACAGCAGTCCAGGCACGACCTCATGCTGGTTGTGATTGGAGTGCAAAAAGCCGTAGAACGAGAGGGGCAGCCCGACCACAGTAAGTAACGTCCAGCCGCAGATTCGAAGGAGACGCCAACCGAGGGCGAATGGCTTTGGAGTAGTCACCCAATCATCATAAGGGGGCGTCAATGCGGTCTGGGCCGCATCTGGTGACAAGCAGGTGACAATATGAGGAGGATTCAGCATAGCATAAAGAAAAAGCCTTAGGGAAACACCCCAGCGGTTGTCCTTTGACGGTGACACTGCAGCTGGGAGGCTTTCCTCATGCCCTTCCGCCTCCTTCGTCCTCGCGCTGAACGTCCCACCACGGCCGCTCCCTATTCCCGCCTGCTCTGCGTAAAACTGAAATCCGGCAAGTCCTTCATCCTCAGCACCGAACTCTGGCACCTACTCCCCCAGGGCGATGAGGTGATCTCCATCCTTAACGCCAGCGGTCGCCCGATCTTCGCAGCGATGGAGCCAGTAAAGCACGTGGAGCTGACGCCGGCGAGATAGCTAACCCCAGGTAGGGTCGACCATGGGTAGGGACGTGATTGCCATCACGTCCGTGGGCGACGAATATCGAATGGTCGGAAGACATGCCCGGCTCGACGCACATTCCGATACGAACGGCGGCCATAGCAATGGCCGCCCTACCTTAAGGCAAGCGGCCTCAGCGCATCCACCGCCGCCTTCAACTCTCTCGTCCGCACCTTCACATCGCCAGCGGGATTCATTGGTGCGCCGACGAAAATCGTGACGCCTTGGCGGTAGAACGGCCAAAGGCAAAAGAGGAAAATATTCTGGACGGTAATCGAGAACGGCGTCACCCAGCGGCCGGGATAATTACCATAGTGGAAATATACCGGGACCATCGGAACGCCCGCCTGCTGCGCGATACGCACGGCGCCAGTCTTGAACGGCAACTCCGCCTCGCCGAGAGCCTCGACGAGTCCGGTCGGGCAGATCGCCACCGTCTGCCCCTGCTTGAGCAAGGCCACGGCGTCGTCGATTGAGACCTGTACGAAGCCCCAGCGCAGCGCATACTTCTTTAGGAAGGGGAACGAGAACACCAACGGATGCACGAGTAACCGCGCCGACGACCGGACCATTCCGAACAGGAACACGTCGCGATAGCTGACGTGATTTCCACAAAGTAACACCGCGCCATCGGGCAAAGACCCGACGAGCTTCACGTCGCCGACCAGCATCCGCACCAGCGAAGTCGCCGGACGGGGAGAGCTGGATTCGTCTGCACTCATGTCAAGACGATGTCCACCATGGGACCGTCCGTCAGCAAACTTCGGCAGGCTCAGACTTCCTGCAGCATCTGCTTGGCGTCGCCGAAGGTCTTCGGGCGAACCTCGACCTTATCCATGAGTGACATGAATAGGCGGCAAAGCTGGCGGTCAGGCTTACCGGTGTAATCCAGTACGCGACCACCCTTGATCCGGCCGCCGGCACCACCGAGTACCACGACGGGCAGCTGATCATTATCGTGCTTGGCCCCAGCCATCATGCTGGAGCAATACACGAGCATGGTGTTATCGAGCAACGTCCGCGGGCCTTCCTGGATGGCATCCATCTTCCGCGCGAGGTAGGCAACCTGTTCCATGAAGAACTGGTTGATCTTGAGCCAATCCTTGCCATCGGAGTGCGACAAGAGGTGGTGGATCATGTAGTCGATGCCGTTGCCAGGCTGCTGGTCGGACTTGATATTAGGGAAGCGCAGCGCGCTATGGTCATTGTTCAGCTTGAGCGTGGTAACGCGCGTGGTGTCGGTCTGGAAGCCAAGGACCATGATATCGCACATGAGGCGCATGTGCTCGGCGATATCCTGCGGAATCCCGTCCGCCGGGCGCTTGATGTTCGGCTTGTCGAGCGTCGGGCGCCAGCCCTGTAGCTCGCCCCGTCGGCCGGCGGATTCGATGCGCTTCTCGACATCACGCACGGAGTCGAGGTACTCGTCGAGTTTCTGGCGATCGGCCTGGCTAACATTACGGCGGAGATCGCCTGCATCGTTGAGCACGGCGTCGAGGACGCTACGGTCGCCCGGCGAAGCGGCGTCCTTGAAGAGACGGTCGAACGCCAGCGCAGGATAGATCTCCAGCGGGGTCGGGGTCGTCGGCGAGCTCCACGAGATGTGGGAGCTGTAGAGCATGGAGTAGTTCTTGTGCACGCCCGGGAAGGAGCGTTCGCACGCGAGCACGAGGCTGGGCACCTTGGTCGAACGGCCATAGCTCTGCGCGACGAGCTGGTCGAAGCTGGTACCGGAACGAATCTCGCCCCCTGAGGTGATCGGAGCTCCGGAGAGGAGATTACCGGTCTGCGAGCTGTGGATGTTACCCTTGCGCGCTTCTTCGTGGTAGAGGCCTTTGACGAACAGGAGCTTGGTCCGGAAATCATTCAACGGGGCGAGTACCTGGCCGAGCTCCATGGCCTTACCCTCCCCTTTCGCCCACCACTCCTTGGAATGGAAGCCGTTGCCGGAGAAGAGCGCGGCGACACGCACGGGTGCCTCGCTGGCCGGGCGGTTCTTCTTGGGCTCATCGCCCCAGACGTTGGCGGACTCGAGCCACGGCAACGCCATGGTGACGCCCATGCCTCGCAGGAAGGTCCGTCGGCTGAATTGGTGCTTATTCATAAAATCAGTGGTTCGTCTTGAAATCGCGCCCGCGCACCTCGCGGAACTGGGGGCTGAGCACGATGAGTTCGAGCGCGCCGCCGACGCGCCCTTCGCCGACCTTCAGTCGGGCAACCATGGCGTCGAGGAGCGGCTTGTCGGAGAGCTGCACAGCCCGACCGAGCGCATACCCGAGCAGCTTGCGGCTGAACTGGCGCATGAAATCATCTTGGCGTCGCGTGAGCAGATAGTCCCGCAAGCCGTTCAGGCCATCGACAGCCACGCCTCCCGGGAGCACGGTGCGGGTATCGATGTCCAGACCAGCGACGTCTTTGGAGCGGGCCCGGCCGATGGCGTCAAATCCTTCCAAAGCGAAACCGAACGGGTCCACGCGCTGGTGGCATCGCGCGCACGCCGGATCGCTGCTGTGCTTCTCGATGAGCTGGCGTTCGGTCAGGCCTTGCGGCGCGGTCTCAGGCAGGATCGGCACGTCCTTAGGCGGACGCGGGAGCTTTTCACCCAGCAGCACTTCGCTGAGCCAGTTGCCTCGCAGGATGGGGCTAGTGCGCGAAGCCCCGCTCTGCTTGGCAAGCGTGGCGGCGAAGGTCAGGACGCCGCCCCGACCTTGGGCACGGACGCCGTCAACACGTTGCCAGCCCTCGCCGGTCACCTTGAGACCGTAATGGCGGGCCAACGGGCCGTTCACGAAGACATGGTCGGCATTGATGAGCGAGAGCACGGGGCGGTCCTGCTGGAAGAGGTCGGCGAAGAAGCGCTCGGCTTCTTCCTGCATATCACCGCGCAAAGAGACGAACGTCGGGAAGTGTCGCTCACTCTTCTCGTCGAGCGTGGCGACGTCGCGCACGTGCAGCCATTGGCAGCCGAACTCACGGGCGAGCCGCTCGGACTTGGCGTCCTTGACCATACGCCGCATCT
>CAXNEN010000177.1:0-4086 GCA_964201505.1 Opitutales bacterium | reverse complement strand
TCACCTACGGCACCGGCGCTATCATGGCCGTGCCGGCGCACGACGAACGTGACTGGGAGTTCGCCAAGGAATTCAAGCTGCCGATCATCCAAGTCGTTGGCTCCAAGGAAGCAATCGACGTCAACGAGAAGCCTTGGACCGAAGACGGCCCGATGGTGAACTCGGGTGCTTTCGATGGCCTCTCAGCCACTGAGACCAAGAAGAAGATCACCGCCGACCTTGAATCTAAGGGTCAGGGTAAGCTCGCCGTGAACTTCAAGCTACGCGACTGGCTCTTCTCGCGTCAGCGCTACTGGGGAGAGCCCTTCCCGCTCCTCTGGGTCTCCCGCGAAGACTACGCCAAGATTCCGGCCGACTCCGAAGTGCGCGAGTTCCTTCCGAAGGAACCCGTCACTTGCCAGCTCAACGGCGTCGAAGTCTGCGCCGTGCCACTGACTTCAAAGCAACTCCCGCTTACCCTGCCTCAGGTCAAATCCTACCTACCCTCGCCTAATGGCGATTCGCCGCTGTCGAAGGAACCCGAGTGGACCGAAGTCTGGTACGACGTTACCTCTGGTGCGACGGTCTCGCAGTCAAAGCCGCAGCCTGGTCCGCTTTGGATCAAGGCCTCGCGCGAAACCAACACCATGCCCCAGTGGGCTGGCTCGTGCTGGTACTACCTGCGCTACATCGACCCCAAGAACGCCGAGGCCCTCGCCTCCAAGGCCGACCTCGAATACTGGGGCTGCCCCGACTTCTATATCGGCGGCGCCGAGCATGCCGTGCTCCACCTGCTGTATGCGCGCTTCTGGCACCGCTTCCTTTACGAGATCGGCGTCCTCCCGACCGCTGAGCCGTTCAAGAAGCTCTTCCACCAAGGCCTCATCATGGGCGAGGACGGCGAGAAGATGTCCAAGAGCCGTGGCAACGTCGTGAACCCTGACTCCATCGTCAAGGACCACGGCGCGGACGCACTGCGCATGTACCTCATGTTCCTCGGACCGCTCGAGGCCTCCAAGCCATGGAATTCCGACGGTATCATCGGCATCACCCGCTTCCTCCGTCGCCTCTGGCGCTTGGCCGTCGACGAGACCACCGGCAAGGTCTCGACGAAGATCAGCGCCGACGGCGTCGAATCCGAAGAGCTCGTCCGCGAACTCCACCGGACCATCCAGAAGGTCGAGAAGGACATCGAGACGCTCCAGTTCAACACCGCCATCTCGCAGATGATGATCCTGATGAACGTCGCCGAGAAGTCCCCCGCCCTGCATCGTGCCACCGTCGAGGACTTCGTGCGCCTCGCCGCGCCGTTCGCCCCGCACGTCTGCGAAGAAATCTGGGCCCGCCTTGGTCACAAAGAAGGCGTCACCGCAGGCGGTTGGCCCAAGCTCGACGCTTCCAAGCTCATCGAGACGACCGTCGAAGTCATCTTCCAGGTGAACGGCAAGGTCCGCGCCACCGCCAAGGTCGCCAAGGATATCTCCAAAGACGCCTTACTCGCGCTGGCCAAGGCCCACGCCGACGTGCTCAAGTTCACCGACGGCAAGCCCGTCGTGAAGGAGATCGTCGTCCCGGGCAAACTGGTGAACATCGTCGTCGCCGGCTGAGCACCGCGCACCACGCCAATAAAAAGGGCCCCGTCACGGGGCCCTTTTGTTTTATCACCTTACCGAGGCTTACTTGGCCTCGGCTTCGGCGATGTCTTCCATCTTCACCGGCTCCATGCGCGGCACGAGGACATGGATGACAAGTAAGCCGAGAAGGTAGGCGGACCCCGCGATGAACCAGAGGATGGCGTAGGAACCGGTTTGCGTCAGGACCTCGCCGACGACGAGCGCGAGGACCATGCCACCCACCGCGCCGGCCATGCCACCGATGCCGACGACCGAGCCGACCGCTTTGCGGGGGAACATGTCCGAAGCGAGCGTGAAGATATTAGCCGACCAACCTTGGTGGGCGGCGGCGGCGAGCGAAACGAGCAGCACCGCGGGCCACATGCCGACGTCGTTGACGAAGATAATCGGGACGACGCTGACAGCGCAGATGCCCATCGCGGTCTTGCGCGCGGCATTGACGGACCAGCCAGCCTTGATGAGGCGGGAAGAGATCCACCCACCGCCGATGCTGCCGACATCCGCAATCAGGTAGATGGTCACCAGTGGTAGTCCGATGTTCTTCAGGTCGACGCCGTGCTGCTTGTTGAGGAAACCCGGAATCCAGAAGAGGTAGAGCCACCAGACCGGGTCGGTCATGAACTTGCCAATAGCAAAGGCCCACGTCTGGCGGAACTTGAGCAGACTGAGCCAACTGACCTTGCCCTGCTCGTCGGGTGGATCGGATTCGATATGGGCGAGCTCGGCCTGAGTGATGGTCGGGTGTTCGCGGGGAGAGTGGTAGGCCAAGGCCCACCAGATGACCCAGAAGAAACCGATGGCGCCGGTGATGATGAAAGCCCATTGCCAGCCCCAGGTGACGGCAATCCACGGAACCAAGAGGGGGGCGCCGAGGGCGCCGACGTTGGTGCCAGAATTAAAGATTCCCGTCGCGAAGGCCCGCTCCTTCTTCGGGAACCATTCGGCGGTGGCCTTGATCGCGGCCGGGAAGTTGCCCGCCTCGCCCAGGCCCAAGATGAAGCGCATGAGGGCGAAGCCCGCGGCGGCACCCGTGAGGGTCACCCAAGCGAAGCCCGTCTTGGCGTCGATTTGCATCCAGGGGAGACTGAAGGACGGAAGAAGATTAGCGAACCCATGACCCATGGCGGCCAGACTCCAGATGGTGACGAAGATGATGAAGCCCTTCTTGATGCCGATGCGGTCGATGATGCGACCCGAGAGCACCATGCCGATGGCGTAGGCGAACTGGAAGCTGAAGACGATGGCTGCGTAGGTCCGCTCATCCCAGCCAAACTCCTTCTCCAAGGCAGGCTTCAGCAAGCCGATGACCTGACGGTCGATATAGTTGATTGTGGCGGCGAAGAACAGTAGCGCGCAGATAATCCAGCGCTTGTTGCCGATTTTTCCTAAAGCTTCGGTCATAAGGGGGTGTCGGCCAACACAAACGCCGATTTTCGGGTAAGTCCACCCCAGATGTCCTGTTGACGGAACACCTCCATAAAGCCAATAATTAACGAGAATATTCCTATGACGAAGACGCGTATCCTCCTTACGACCACCTCCTTCCAGGACACGCCTGGCGAGCACCATAAGTTGCTGGCTGAAACAGGCTGGGAAATCGTCACCGCCCGGGGTCCGCTCAATGAAGCAGATACGCTCGCGCTGATGGGTGAGTTCGACGGCTACATCTGCGGCGACGACCTAATCACCGCCGCGGTCATCGAGAAGGCACTCCCCCGCCTGAAGGTCGTTTCGAAGTACGGCATCGGCGTCGACAAGATCGACGTGAAAACCCTCACGGCCAAGGGCATCCCCCTGCTCTTCACCCCTGGCGTCAACCACACCACGGTCGCCGAGCACACCTTCCTCCTCCTGCTCGCCATGGAGAAGAACTTCTACTTCCACACCGACTCCACCCGCTCCGGCGGCTGGAAGCGTAAGACAGGCCGCGAGCTGCTCGATAAGACGATTGGTATCATCGGCATGGGCCGCATCGGCAAGGAGGTCGCCATCCGCGCCCGGGCCTTCGGCATGAAGGTAATCGGCTTCGACCTCTATTGGGATGATAAGTTCGCCGCTCAGTATGACGTGAAGCACGCTTCCACGATGGACGAAGTCTTCGCCGCCTCCGACTACCTCTCCCTGCACACGAACCTGACCCCCGAGACCCGAGACCTAATCCGCGCCGAGAATATCGCTAAGATGAAGAAGGGCGTACTTATTCTCAACTGCGCCCGCGGCGAGATCGTCCACACCGACGACATCGCGGCTGCCCTGAAGTCTGGCCAAGTCGGCGGCTACGGCACCGACGTGCTCGACGAAGAACCGCCTCGCGCCGATCACCCGCTCACGAAGCTGACGAACTGTGTCGTCACGCCGCACATCGGTTCCCGCACCGCCGAGAGCGTCCAGCGCCAGGCCGTCGCTGCCGTCACGAACCTCATCCGCGCGATGCACGGCGAAAAGCCCCTCGCCCAGATCAACCCAGAAGTCC
>CAXNEN010000176.1:0-4109 GCA_964201505.1 Opitutales bacterium | reverse complement strand
GGGCGGATTGAACTCCTTGAGGCGGAAGAGGAGTTCGGATTCGGTCATGTCGAAATCGGCGAGCGTCTGGGCTTTCGAATTCTTGAGCGGCCAGCTGGTGAGATTACAGACCGGGTAGATGCCAATCCATGCCTTCACCTTGCTGGGATTACGGAACGCCCACGTGAGGGTCATCATGCCGCCGCGGCTCTGGCCGATTAGGATGGGCTTGGGCGAATAGCCGCGCTTCACCATCTCGTCGTAGAACTTCGTGAACTGGGCCGCGCTCTTCGGTGCGCCGCGGACTTCTCCGAGGTCATAGCCGGCGATGGCGATGCCGGCCTGCTGACAGGCGTCGGCGTAGAGCTTGTGCTGGACGATCGAGACACCGCCGCCGAGGGCCGGTGCATACCAGAGCCAGGGATTTCCTTCCGCCGGCTTGGTCGCCGGGTGGATCACGGCCTTTCGTCCGTCGACCACAAAGGTCTCAGCGGCGATGAGTGGGTAACTGGCCAGCGCCAGAACGAGCAATGAACGGAGAAGTAAGTTAAGCATATGCCTTGGGCTCCCCGGCTTACTTGAACGAGATCTTGGTCTGCGGGAGCAGCGCCTGGATCTTGGCTTGTTGCTCCGGCGTGAAGGGGTCTTTGACTGGTACGAGGCGCATGGTCTTCAGGAAGGCGAAGGGCTTGAGGACGGCGATACGGTCATCGGGCAGAGGCATCTTGCCGATTTCCAGATGGGTGAGTTGCGTGAGGCCAGCGAGGGCCTGGAGGTCCGCGTCGGTCAGGGTCTGGGGGTTCGTGAGCGTCAGGCGACGCAACGTGGCGATGTCCTTGATGAGGGGGAAGCAGGCGCCGGATTCGAAGCCTTCACCGAGCTGGAGGTATTCGAGGGGGAGTTTGGCGATGGCCTTTAGGGCCTGAGGCGTGGCCTTGGACGCTCCCACTTCGAGGCCTTTCAGCTGGGTGAGCTTCGCGAGATGAGGGGCGCCGGCGTCGGTGAACCTAGCGTGTGCGAGGCTGAGGCTCTCAAGGTTGGGCAGGTGGTCGCAAAGTTGGCGGAGGCCTTCATCGTCGATAGAGCTGCCGCGGTGGCTCACGCGGGTGAGTTTGGTGAAGCCTTCGAATTGGGCGTAGGCCTTGCCGGTCATCTGCGTGCCGACAAACGAGAAGTTCTCAAGGTTCTTGAGGCCGGCGAGTTTCGCCATGCCGGCGTCGGAGAGTTTGCCGTTGTTGGTAAAGCGGAGAGCCTTGAGGTTCGTGAGCTTGGCGAGGGAAGTCATCCACTCGTCGTTGAACTTGGTCGCGATAATGTTGAGCGATTCGAGCGTGGTAAGGTGGCCGACGTGTTCGAAGAACGCGGCATCATACGGGTCGTCCTTGCGGTGGTCGTGCGGTCCGGCGCCGGGCACGTTGAGGTCGATGAGTTTGATGCCTTGGCCATCGGCGGTCATCTCGACTTTGCCTTTCGCTCCAGTGACGATGCGGGTGACGGCTTCGACGTGGGGGTCGAGCGCGTAAGCTGAAATGGCAAGGAATAAGGAGAGCGTCAGGGTGGGTAGGGTGCGGGAGTTCATGGTTCTTAGTTAAAGGCGTTCTTGGTTCTTTGTTCCTTGTTGTTGGTTGAGCGTTCCTGGGTGGTTAACGAAGAACGACGAACAAAGAACCAAGAACATTCAGCCCTCAGTACTTCGGGAAGATGGCCGGCGTCGGGAAGCGCTCTTCGAGGTTGCCGGAGTTTCCGTTGATGGTCTCTTCGCGGGGTAGGTGTAAGTCGGGCCAGCTGGCGGTGCGCATCCGGACGATTCGTGTGGGGCGGATGCCTTCGGTGACGAGGTCAGTCTCGAAACGGACTTGGATGCCGCTGCTCCCCGTCGGGGCTTCCCCAGGAAGGCGTTTTACTTCCAGGATGGGTCCCCGCGCAGCCATCTGCGTAGGCCCAGCACTACCGGATTCGGTGATCTTCAAGGTATTCTCAGCGCCGTTGAGTAAGGCTTGTTTGCCTGGCTGGAAGTCATCGTAGAGCGAAGGGTCCATACCACCGAAGAGCGTGACGGTTACGGTCGCTCGACCGAACTTACCGTAGTCGACGGCGTCGACCCATCCGGGCAACCAGCGGCTACGCATGAAAGTCTTGTGGGTCTCTGCCTGCCGCTGACCTGCGCGACGCAGCGCAACTTCGTCGAGCCAGATGTCGGCGATGTGCATTCGGAAGAAGATACCATCCGGGCAGGGTTTCCAAGATAGCCCCAGTTGGACCTTCTGATCGTTTAGAGCCCTTTTGCCGACGGTGCTCCACATCCCTTCGGCGATCAGGTCGGCGAGGTTCAGTCGCTCGTGGCCGCGCCAAATCCGAGTGGCATAATCGACCGTCAATTTCTGTTCGGAACCCTTGGCGTCGAGGCGGGCGATGACGAAGCCAAGGTTCGCCTGCAGTTCGATTTCCTTCAATGTCCAGGATGAGCCTGTGCGCAGGCGGAAGCTAGGCTCGTCTTCCAAGAGCAGGACGTGGTTTTCTCCAGGAAACACGCCCACGCCGCGGCGATGGTTCGCGTCACGGTCTTTGTTGTCCACGGGGAGGACCGGTACGGCCGACAGTTTCGGGTCCGGCGGCAGGAAGGCGGTGACATGCAGTATCGTGCCGAGAGGGATGTCGCGCAGGTCTGCCGGGGCGCCATGATAGCGCACCATGCCATAAGGGAGCATTGCGAAAGGATTTGGCTCTGTGCTCCGGAAGATGCCGGGCCCTTGGACGCGGACGCTTCCGCGGCGGTTGACGTGATCGACGAACGCCAGTTCGCCTTGGTAGGTGTGGGCTTTCGCGAGCGGCGGGAATTTGCCGGCCTCGGGTCGAAAAACAACTGACGCAAGTTCTTGGTTCTTCGTTCGTGGTGCTTCGTTGGCGGCAAAGGCACAAGCCACCATCAATGAAGAGCAAAGAACTAGGAACGATGAACGATGTACCATGAACGAAGAACTAAGCACTAAGAACGAAGAACATTCAGCCATCAGTACTTCTGGAAAATCGCTGGCGTAGGGAAGCGGTCTTCCATCCTGGCACCTTCGCCTAAGTATTCTTCGCGGGGTAGATCGACGGCTGACCAAGGGCCGGGGTGGATACGCACGACCTTGCCGGGCCGGATACCCTCGATGATGAGGTCCGTCTCCATGACGACTTGGATGCCGCTGCTGCCTAGCGGGGAAGTCCCTGGTAGCTTGATGACGTCGACAATGGGCCCTTTTGAGGCCATGTGCGCTTGGCCGTAGGAGCCGCCGGCGTGCTTTAAGGTATTCTCGGCCGCGTTGATGCGCGCCGTGTTGGCTTTCTGGAAGTCGGCGTAGAGCGAAGGATCCATGCCGCCGAAAAGCGTTACCGTGACCTTGGCCTTGCCGAACTTACCATACTCCACGCTGTCCACCCAGGCGGGCATCCAGCGGCTACGGATGAAGGCCTTGTGGACCTCAGTCTGATTCTGGGCGCTGCGCTGCATCGAGGTGTCATCCAGCCAGATATCGGAGATATGCAAGCGCAGGAAGATACCGTCCGGGCAGGGCTTCCAGGTTAGTCCGAGTTGCAACGATTGCCCATCGAGCGATTTCTTGCCTTCGGCAATCAGGTCGGCAATGGACAGGGCCTCGCGGCCACGCCAGATCCGAGTCGCATGATCGAAGGTTAATTTCTGTTCGGTGGCCTTGCCGTCTCCACCTTGTTTGGGTTCCTGCGTGGCAATAATCGGGCCGGGGGGCTTCTCGAGGTCTAGTCCTTTTAGTTTCCAGGTCAGGCCCATGCGCTGGCAGTGGCTCGGTTCATCTTCGAGCAGCAGGACATGGTTCTCGGCCGGGAAGACGCCGATGCCGCGGTAGTGGTTCGCGTCGCGGTCCTTGCTGTCGACCGGCAGGACGGGCACCGAGGAGAGCTTCGGATCCGGCGGCAGGTAAGCCGTCACGTGTAGGATCGTGCCGAGCGGGATATCACGCAGGTCAGCCGGCGCACCATGATAGCGGATCGAGCCGTAGGGTAGCATTGCAAAAGGATGCGGGTCGTTGCGACGGAAGACGCCGACGCCGAGCACGCGGAGGCTGCCGCGGCGGTTGACGTGGTCGACGAAGACGAGTTCTCCGCGGTAG
>CAXNEN010000175.1:0-4123 GCA_964201505.1 Opitutales bacterium | reverse complement strand
TCCGAGGGGCGGAAATCGGCTGTTCATAACGTGTGAACAACGGTTTCTAACACCCCCTATAAGTTTCCGTAAGGGGTTGATTGGTAGTCATTTCTGGTCGCCTAAAAACATTCACGAACGGGGTGTTTCCTGTTGCAGATACCCCTGTGAAAAACAGCATAAAAAGACCCCTCCTTCGGGCGGGAAAATATCATTTTTTTACACACCTAAACATGAGCGAAAATTCCGAGAAAAACCCGAACCGCGGCAAGCACGCCGGCAACGAAAGCTACGGCGCGGCCGACATCAAACGACTCAAAGGCCTCAAGGCTGTGCGCGAACGACCCGGTATGTATATCGGCGATACGAACGAGACGGGCCTCCACCACTGCGTGTATGAGATCGTCGACAACTCGATCGACGAAGCGCTCGCCGGTTATTGCAAGAGCATCAAGGTCGAGATCCATGCGGACGGCTCGCTGTCCGTCGAGGACGATGGTCGCGGTATTCCCGTCGCGATGCACCCGGAAGAAAAGATTCCGACGCTCGAGCTCGTGCTCACCAATCTGCACGCCGGCGGTAAGTTCGACAAGGGCGCCTACCAGGTGTCCGGCGGCTTGAACGGCGTCGGGGCGAAGTGCGTCAACGCGCTCTCCGACAGCTTCATCGCGGAAGTGAGCCGCGAAGGCGAAGTCCACCAGATGAAGTTCAGCCGGGGCGAAGTCACGCAGCCCATCAAGGTCATCGGCAAGACGAAGCGTACCGGTACGAAAATCACCTTCCATCCGGACCCGGAAATCTTCGTCGCCACCCAGGAGTTCAAGTACGACACGATTGTGCGCCGCATGCGCGAATTAGCGTTCCTCGTTCCCGGCATCACGGTCGATATGAAGGACCATCGTTCCAACCGCTCCGACAAGTTCGAGTTCAAGGACGGTATCGCCGAGTATGTTTCCTTCCTCAACGCCAATGAGGAGCGCCTCTTCGATAAACCGATCCTCATCGCCGCCGAAGTCGACTTCACCGACCTCGCCAACCCGCGCGTCATGGCCGACGGCGAGAAGCCCACACCCGGCATGCGCCGCATGACCCTCGATGTCGCCCTGCAGTATAACGACCGCTACGACGAGATGGTTTTTAGCTACGCCAACCTGATCAACCAGCCCGAAGGCGGCACGCACCTCTCCGGCTTCCGTTCCGCGCTCACCCGCGTGATTAACCACTACGCGAAGTCCAATAATCTCATCAAGGACAAGGATACCAAGCTGAACGGCGACGACATGCGCGAGGGCCTCGTGGCCGTCATCTCCGTCAAGCACCCCGATCCGAAGTTCCAGTCGCAGAACAAGACGCGCCTCACGAACCCCGAGGTCGAAGGTATCGTGACCTCCGTCGTCGGTGAGCAGCTCAAGTACTACCTCGAACGCGACCCGAAGACTGGCCGTCGTATCGTCGACAAGTGCCTCAACGCTGCCCGCGCCCGCGAAGCCGCCCGTAAGGCCCGCGAGACGGTCCGTAAGTCCGCCATGTCCTCCGGCGGCCTCCCCGGTAAACTCGCCGACTGCTCCGAAAGCGATCCGGCCGTCTGTGAACTCTACATCGTCGAAGGCGACTCCGCTGGTGGCTCCGCTAAGCAGGGCCGTGACCGTCGCTACCAGGCCATCCTGCCGATTAAGGGCAAAATCCTCAACGTCGAGAAGGCCCGCATCGACAAGATCCTCTCCAACGAGGAAATCCGCACGATCATCACCGCCTGCGGTACCGGTATCGGTAAGCACGAGGGCGACGGCGCCTTCGACGTCACGAAGTGCCGTTACCACAAACTCGTGATCATGACGGACGCCGACGTCGACGGTTCGCACATCCGTACGCTGCTCCTGACGTTCCTTTACCGCCAGATGCCCGGACTCATCGAGGCTGGCTACGTCTACATCGCCCAGCCGCCCCTGTACCGTATCAAGCGCAAGAAGCGTGAGCAGTACGTCGATAACGACCCGGAGCTGAACCGCATCCTGCTCGAGCTTGGCTCCGAGGACGTGAATCTCCTCCGCCTCCGCGACAAGCACGTCTTCCCCGGCCAGAAGCTCGATAAGATCGTCGAATCCCTTGCGCGCCTGGAAACCCTCGGGGCCGTCATTGGCCGCACGGGTTGCCAGCTCGGCGCCTATCTCGACCAGCAGGACCACAAGACCCACGCGCTCCCGCGCTTCATTGTCCGCACCCGTACCGGCAACGAGGAGACCTATGAGTTCCTCGTCGATACCGACGCCAAGCAGGCTTACCTGCGGAAGGCCGGCGTCGAGGACTTCCTCGCCGATAAGATCGACCGCGAGAAGAAACTCAAGGACGGCACGGTCGTCCAGGAACGCGTTAACGTCATCGAGATCTTTGAGAACGATGCCATTTCGAAGGTACTCAAGGAACTTGAGACCCAGGGGATGGATGTGAAGCAATTCACGACCGGTGAAGAGCCGCGCTACCACCTGATCGACGGTTCGACCGCCGAGGAGGCCCCCGCCGCCGTGGAAGGCGAAGAAGAGCCCAAGGGCGAAGACAAGCCGGCTAAGAAGGTCGTCAAGAAGGCCGACCCCATCCCGCTCGGCTCAATCCTCGAACTCATCGGCCAGATCCGCCAGTTCGGCCGCAAGGGTCTCACAATCCAGCGATACAAGGGCCTGGGTGAAATGAATCCGAAGCAGCTCTTCGAGACCACGATGGACCCGGCCAAGCGCCGCTTCCTTAAGGTCGACATCGCCGACGCCGCCGAAGCCAACCGTATCTTCGCCATGCTCATGGGCGAGGACGTCCCGTCCCGCCGTGCCTTCATCGAAGACAACGCGCTCAACACCTCGAACCTCGACGTCTGATCGATCTGACGAACCAAACCCTAGACCTCTTCGAATATGTACTCTGACAAGGAAAAGCTCACGACCGCCAACATCACGGACATCATGCAGACGGCCTACATCGATTACTCGATGTCCGTCATCGTCTCCCGCGCCCTCCCGGACGCGCGTGACGGCCTGAAGCCCGTCCAGCGCCGCATTCTCTACGCGATGATGCGGGAAGGCCTCGTTCACAACCGCCCGTTCGACAAGTGCGCCGGCGTCGTGGGTGAAGTGCTGAAGAACTACCACCCGCACGGCGACAGCTCCGTTTACGACACGCTCGTCCGCCTCGCCCAGAACTGGGTGATGCGCTACCAGCTGATCGAGCCGCAAGGCAACTTCGGCTCCGTCGACGGCGATCCGCCCGCGGCCTACCGTTACACCGAGTGCCGCCTCTCCGAGGTCTCATCCGAGCTTCTCGCCGACATCGACGAGGATACGGTGGACTTCATCCCGAACTACAAGGAGTCGACCACCGAGCCGACCGTCCTCCCGTGCGCCTTGCCTCACCTGCTGATGAACGGTTCGACCGGTATCGCGGTCGGTATGACGACCAACATCCCGCCCCATAATCTGAACGAGCTCGTCGAGGCGACCTGCCTCATCATCGACAAGCCGAGCGCCACCGTCGAAGACTTGGAGAAGATCATCATCGGTCCCGACTTCCCGACCGGCGGCGTCATCAACGGCAAGGAAGGCATCAAGCAGTACCTGCGCACCGGCCGTGGCATCATCCGCGTCCGCGGCGTCGCTCACACGGAGGAGATGAAGAACGGCAAGGAGCAGATCGTCCTCACGGAGCTGCCCTATAACGTCAACCGCTCCTCCCTGGTGAAGCACATCGCCCAACTGTGCACCGACAAGGTTCTGGATGAGGTCTCCGACCTCCGCGACGAATCCGACGAGAACACGCGCGTGGTCATCGAGCTCAAGCGTAACGAGAACCCGAAGGTCGTCATCAACAAGCTCTACAAGCACACGAACTTCGAGAACTCGTTCGGCGTCATCCTGCTCGCCCTCGACAAGCGTCGCCCGAAACAGATGAACATCCGCGAGTTGCTCGAATGCTTCGTCGAGCACCGTCGCGACGTGGTCACCCGCCGTACTCGCTTCCGCCTCCGTAAGGCCGAAGACCGCGCCCACATCCTTGAGGGCTTCAAGATCGCCCTACGCAATCTGGATGACTTCGTGAAGATCATCCGCGCCGCGACCAACCGTGACGAGGCCCGCGTGAAGCTGATGGCCAAGTACGGCCT
>CAXNEN010000174.1:0-4144 GCA_964201505.1 Opitutales bacterium | reverse complement strand
AGTCGATGCTGGCCGGATTATCGGCGCAGCCTAGGGCATGCCAGCGGATGTCGCTACCGTCGGTCTTCATCGACCAGACGCCACTGTTGAGACCGGCGTGCACGAGTGTGCCGTCCTTCTGCTTCACGGTGTGTCCCTTGCGGCCATGTGTCCAATAGAGCCGTCCGTTGGGGTGCAGCCGCGGGCCGTGACAGTCGGCGCCGTTAGCCGTCCAGGCGAAGCCGTCCACAACGAGCTCGCGCTTCTCGGCGACGCCGTCGTCGTCCGCGTCGGTGAACTTCCAGATGCCGGGGGGCGAGGCGACGAAGAGGCTGCCGTCGGCCCAGCAACCGCCCTTGGGCACAGCGAGTTTATCCGCGAAGACGGTGCTACGTTCGAAGACCCCGTCGCCGTCCCGGTCCTCGAGCATGAGGACGCGGTTCGGGAGGACGGCTTCGAACTTCTTCGAGCTCCAATTTACGCCAGCGGAGTCGCCTACGAAGAGGCGGCCACGGTCATCGACGCATCCCATAGTGGGATTGGCTACCATTGGAGAGGTGGCGGCGACGACCATTTCAAAACCCACTGGGAGCTTATGCTTCAGCCCACCCTGGGGTAGCTGCTCCTTAGTCAATTCGAGGAATTGGGGGCGATAGGCGTAGGACGGAAACTCCTGGGCGTCACCGTGGCCGGCCGGCTTGGCGGCACCCCACTTCTCCTTGAACTCGCCGAGTGGGTAGAGCTCGTAGCGACGAACGAACATCTCGGCAGCTTCAACCTGCAGGAGGATGCGGCCCTGGCTGGGCTTGCACTCGAAGGCTTCATTCACCTTCACGCCATTGACGAAGTACTGGAGCGTGTCGCCCTTGGCGATCACTTCGAAACGGGTCCACTGGCCCATCGGGGATTCAACGTCGTCCTTCCCGCGGAAGCCGATGGTGTCTTTCCAATCGGGATCGCGTTTCTGCCAATTGAGGCGGCCGCCCTTCATGGTCTGGCGGGGAGCACCCGGGGTCCAGACCTTCTCCTTGTCGCGATCGAGTCCGACTTCGGCGCTGAGCGAGGCTTCGAGCACGGTGCCGTCAGCGAGCTTGGGTGCGAGGACGAGGATATCACCCACGCCGCCTTCGATGATCTGGGCTTCGATGCTGGCCATCCAGCTGCCACCCACGGTGCCTTGCGGGCCATAGCAATGGACGAGGATGCCGTTATCGCGGGTGGCCTTGGCGCGCTTGCCCCAGGTCTTGTCGCCCCACTTGAACTCGATGACGAGGTGGTAGTCCTTAAAGCTCTCGTTGGTGGTGATGCCGCCGTAGCCATTGCCACTGACGCGGAACAACCCGTCGGGCTCGAACTTGAAGACGTTCTTAGGGTCGTCGACGATGTCAGCCTTGGGATTGATGTGCATCTCGGCCTTTCCTTCGCGGAAAAGATCGAGGATGTTGACTTTCTTGGTGACGGCCTGCGCAACCGGTTCCGGTGGCAGGACGATCTTAGCGACCGGCTCCTTGCTCTGCGCGGCCAGTCCGATGACGGACAACAGCGCGAACACGAAGGCGGCGATGGGGTGGTTTTTCATGGGGTGAAGGAAGAAGACGGTGAAAGGGACCCAGATGTTCCAAACCGCCCGCCACTCTTCAACCCTTTCGCATCTATTGAGCGGAATAGGTCATTATCGGAGCGGAATTGGATAGGTAGGGCGGCCATTGCCATGGCCGCCGTTCGCATCGGCACGAGCGCCCGAGCCGGGCAGGTCATTTGACCATTAGATTTTCGTCCGCCCACGGACGTGATGGCAATCACGTCCCTACCTATGCCCGCAGCCAATCATCCGGTCTCCGGTTTCCCTTTGAGCCCCCTCAGTTGCCTTGGGTAGGGCGGCCATTGCCATGGCCGCCGTTCGCACCCGCACAACCCTACCTCGATCCCGTCTGACTCACGACCTGCCGACCCGCCGCACTTTCATAGAATCGCTCAAATGAGATGCCCATGGCCGCGGTCTTGCTACCGAGATAAGGAAAGTGACCGTAGTAGAGCGAAAGTTGTTTCTGGGCGTCGTGATAGGAGCCGCCATGCGTAGCGACATAGATGGCCGAGGCCAGGCCTGTCCGATCGGAGCCGGCCCGGCAATGGATGAGCAGCGGCTTCGGAGCGTCACGCAGGGCGTCGGTCAGCTTGGCCAACTGCGCCGCATCCAACGCCGTATTCGCCGACAGGGCCATGCTGACGAATTTAATCCCCTGGCGGCGGGAAACTTCGACTTCACCTTCATACCACTCCACGCCGGGCTGTTCGCCACAAAGATTCAAGACGGTCTTCACCCCGAGCCGGTCAACGGCTTGCTCCAATTTCTCAGCACCAAGCCAAGCTGAACGATAGACCACGCCCTTCTCCACTTCATGGAAATTACCGCCCCCATGCACCCAAGTGTACGCTCCGACCAAAGCCAGCAGCACAACCAGAAGCATCAATCCCACCGCGCGCACGAACCTGACTAAGAAAGTGGGGCGCCGGGGAGACGACATTTACCTATATTGCCATACTATTTCGCCAACTTGGCGTCACCCAAGTCACAAGGGTGGGGCACCTCCCCACCCTGCATTCCCAGTCAACTGGTCAACTTATCAACGGGTCAACTATTTCCCAGCAAACTCCTTTTGTTTGCGACGAGCGCCACCGCGCCAGCGAGCTCCTCGTTCTGGACGAACGGGGCCAAAACGGAATCGGCGACGGAAGCGCAGCCGGATAGCAATAGGCCGAGGAGAAGAATAGGGGCACGCATGAACCGAGTCTCCCGCCCTCCCCTCGCGTGGCAAACCAAAGTCCTGCGACTGTCCCTGGAGCGTCGCACCATATGTCTATAGCGACTAGTGGCGGGCGGCTTTCCGCATCAGCACGACAGCGATGGCGGCGACTAAGAGATTGGGGACCAGCACCCAGACCTCGGGATACCAGCTCGGAGTCTTCACCCACATCGCCATCGAGGTCAGCAGATAATAGGTCAGCGCCACGCCCAAGGCTAGCCCCGCGTTCACGCTGGTCTCGGCCCGGCCGACGGCGATAGCCAACGGCACGGCGAGCATCGCCAAGGTGGCCACCGACAAGGCGGTGGCGACGCGGAACATGAACTGGACAGCGAGCATCATCCGGTCCGTCGCCCGTTGTTCGGCCGTCGGGCTTTCGGGTAACCTCCAGCCTGTATCCATGGCGGCCAGCAATTCACCACCGGTCATCATCCGCAACCGTTTCACGTAAGTACCCTTCACATCCGGCCGCTGATCGAGCGGCACCTCCAAGACCGTACTCTGCGCCGACGCAAAGGACTCCGGACGGGCGAGCACGTCGACGGCGCCAGTACGGCTGGTCATCCTGACGTCGCGCATCTCAACGCGCAGGACCAACCCACCTGTCGCGCCTTCCACTTTCGACAGGCGCGCTTCCTCCGCCCGGATCGTCTGACGGACCTGCCCTTGGTCATCGACCTGCCAAAGATGGAAATGCCGTAGCGTCTCGCCTTGCTTTTCCTCGGCGCGAATCAGTAGGCCTTTGAACTGACGATTCAGCTTCCCTGGCTGGATCAGCCCAGCCGGCGACAGTTGGGCCGACCCGAGCAAGATCCGTTGGAAACCATCCTCGGAAGCCGGCCCAGCTTCGAGATTCAGCCACATGGAAAACAACGAAAGGACGCCAGCGGCGGCCCACACGGGCCAGGCAATCCGCCAGAGGCTCACCCCGGAAGCCTTCATCGCGGTGAGCTCGCCCTCGGCCCCCATACGACCAAAGGTCAGCAGCACGCCCGTCAGGACGCCCATCGGTAAAGCGTAGGGCAGGACGGTGGGGAACAATAATGCGACGAGCTCGACGGACTCGCCCGCGGTCACGCGTCCAGAGGAAACCGCTCCGATAACCATGCGGACGACGTTGCCCGCCAGAAGTACGAAGACAAAAGCCCCAGTAGCAAGGGCACTGGCGATGGCGCACTCGCGCAGGACGTGTCGGTCCAGCAGACGCACGTGGCCTTAGTTTTCCCCGCCGGCCGCAAGCTTCCGCACAGGAAGACGCTGACTCTCCCGGTAGGCCTTCAGGCTATTGTCCATCGCCCACGACCCGCTCCATAAATAAGGGAAATGGCCGAAGCGAAGCGAGAGCTGGTGGGCGACGGCCT
>CAXNEN010000173.1:0-4177 GCA_964201505.1 Opitutales bacterium | reverse complement strand
GAGCAGCCACCGTAGGCGCCGCGACAGGCACCGCGACTGGATTAGCCAGAGGCACCGTGATTCTTTTATCCAAAACCGCTAAACGCTGTTCGAGCGATTTCACTTCTCCAATGAGCATGAAGAAACGGATCGGCAGGTATACGCCTAGTCCTAGGCAGGCAAAGCTAAGTAAGACTGTGAATGGTTCCATGTCCTCAAACTAGGCACCCACTCCGAAGAGGCGAGGTTTAGCTTCCCATCCTTATATCGAATTTTTCAATAGCCCCTTTCGACCTTCAGACGACGGAGCGGCCCCGCAGCCAGACGCCAGCCACTGCCGGCCGAGCCGAGGAACCATCCCAATGGAAAGCCATAAGGTCAGCCGGCTGGCCGACCGCCAAGACTCCCCTACCCCCGACAACTCGGCCCGGGGCGGCCGTTAGCAGCGTGACAGCTTCCCCTAAGGTCAGGCCGACTTGGTTCACGAGTACGGGAATCGCCGCGGTCATGGGCAAAGCCGCCCCAGCGAGGTAATTGCCGGTACCGTCGTCGATAGCGAGGAAGCCGTCGTCTCGAAGTTCGACCTTACCACCGATGGGGGTCTCATACTTGCCGGACGGTAGGCCACCTAGCGTGACGGTATCGGAGACAACCAAAGATCGCTCAAGGCCTTTGGCCCGAAGCATGGTCTTGAGTTGTGCAGGCGTCAGGTGATGCCCATCGGCGATGAACATGGCGGTGAGGCGATCGTCCGCCAGCTGCGGCCACAGGTGGTTATGCCGACGGTTCAACATGGCATGCGAACCGTTGCCGAGGTGCGTGGAAAGGGTCGCGCCGGCGTCGACCGCCGCAGTAATCTGGGCGGCGTCGGCGGAAGTATGGCCCAGCGAGACGGTGACGCCGGCCTTCACGAGATGGCGGATATAAGCAGGCGCCTCTGGCCAGTGCGGCGAAAGGGTAACCAGTTTCACGAGCCCGCCGGCGGCCAGCTGCCATCGGTCGAACTCGGCGACGGAAGGCGCGCGGACGTCGGCCGCGGGGTGCGCGCCCCGCGGTCCATCCTCGGGTGCGATGTGCGGTCCTTCGACATGGATACCGACGACCATCGCGGCGACTTCCGGATGCTGCGCGCACGCCTCGCGAATCGTCCGTAAGGCAGCAATAAGTCGGGCTTCCGGCGCGGTGATGAGTGTCGGCAGGAAAGTCGTGACGCCCACCTTGAGCATCGCCTGGCAAAGGGCCTGTACGGTCGCGATGTCGAGCGTGAGTCCGTTGAGGTCATATCCGGCATAGCCATTAACCTGCAAGTCGACGAAACCGGCGCTGAGCCACGGCTTCTCATTATGCTCCAAGAAATCGATCGCCTTAATCAGCCCGCCTTCGGTGGTGACCACGATGCCCCTGCCCGTCGAGGGATCGCGGCCGAGGATGCGCTGGGACGAGGCGGCGGACACGGCTCAGCGGGAAAGTTCCGAAGCGGCGGCCGCGTCGACATACAACGTGCAATCGGCGTGCTGCTGGACGATTGAAGCCGGACAGGTCGGGGTCACCGGACCTTCGACGGTTCCCTTGACGGCGGCGGCCTTGCGCTTGTCCGGCACGGAAAGGATGAGGCAGGCGCTCTTCATGATTTGGCGGATGGACATCGAGACAGCCTGCTTGGGTACGTCGTCAAAGGTCGGGAACCAGCCTTCGCCGAACTGCTGCTGACGACAGGCGTGATCGAGGTTCACCACGATGTAAGGGACTTCGGTGACGAAGTCGGCGGGCGGGTCGTTGAAGGCGAGGTGAGAGTTCTCACCGATGCCGGCGAAACAGAGGTCGATTGGGCAGGCGGCGATACGGTCGTTCAGGCGCTTGAGCTCAGCGCCCAAATCCGCTGCATCGCCGTCCACCGGGACGAACTCGGGCTGGGCCGGAAGCTGGCTGATGAAACGTTCGCGCAGGTATTTGCGGAAACTCGCTCCATGCGATTCCGAAATGCCGACATATTCGTCGAGATGGAAGACGGTGACCTTGGACCAATCGATGCCGGGCTCCTTGACGAGGCACTTCAGCGTCTCGAACTGGCTGGCACCGGTGGCGACGATGATGTTCGCTCGGCCCTTCTTAGCCAACACGTCGCGGAGCACCTTGGCACCTCGCGCGGACGCGGCCTGGCCCATGGCGGCGGCATCAGTGAGTTTCTGGATTTTCATGGGAAAGGGGTCAACCGACACTTGCCCGAAGCGTAGCCGTGGGCAAGTGCCTATCCCCTTCCTATTCGGCAGGAAACCTCCGATTAGCCGACCAGGTTCAAGCCGCGCATCGATCCATTCGACGACGCGAACTTGCCCGCATCGATGCCCATGCGCTGGAGCATCGAGACGAAGAGGTTCGGCAGCGGGGCGTTGTGCTCAGTGTCGAACACATGGTGCTGACCATGATTGAAACCTCCGCCCATGAAGAGCGTCGTCGAGCCAGGTCGCGTAGCAAGAGGAGATCACTCCGGGGAATCTACCCTAGGTGTCACAGGTTGCGCCGGCGCAGTCACACGACTGCGTTCGGACATGCTCTCCGTCATCCGATCGGCCGCCTTGGTCGGCGTCGAAGCCGTCCCTGTCGAAATCGAAGTCAACACGGGCGAGCTCGGCGAACACGGACTTTGGCTGGTGGGCCTACCTGATGCGGCGGTCAAGGAATCGGAAGAGAGGGTGCAATCCGCCCTCCAGAACAGCGGCCTGCGACTACCAGAGACGCGCACAACCATCAACCTGGCTCCCGGCGACCTAAAAAAGGAAGGCGCGATTTACGACCTACCCATTGCGCTCGGCATTGCGGCATCGACGAGCCAGTTGGATCGGACGTTCCTGAAGCACTACCTCATCGCCGGTGAACTCGCCCTCAGCGGCGCGACGAGGCCCCTCCGCGGGGGCGTGGCGATGGCTATCCTGGCGCGCAAATCCGGCCTGCGCGGGGTCATCCTGCCCCGTGCCTCAGCCGAAGAAGCCTCGCTAGTCGGCGGCATCGAAGCGATCCCCGTGGACACGCTCGACGGCGCCCTGCGATTCCTGACCGGCGAAGCGAAAGTCGAACCGCTGACGCCGAAGCGTGTACCGGAGGCGTCGTCGACCGATGGCCAGCCCGACTTCGCCGAGGTCAAAGGCCAAGCAGGTATTCGCCGAGCGGTCGAAGTCGCTGCTGCGGGCGGTCACAACCTGCTGATGATCGGACCGCCCGGCTCTGGCAAATCGCTGATTGCGAAACGGATCCCGACCATCCTGCCCGCACCTGACGCGGAGGAATTCCTCGAGATTCTCGGCGTGCATTCGGCGGCTGGCATGGCGCTCGCCGACGCCCGGCGTGGTTGGCACCGGCCGTTCCGCTCGCCGCACCATACGATCAGCGATATCGGGCTCATCGGCGGCGGCAGCATTCCTGGCCCCGGCGAAGTCTCGCTCGCCCACCTCGGCGTACTCTTTCTCGACGAGCTCCCGGAGTTCCGCCGCTCCGCGCTTGAGGTATTGCGTCAACCGCTCGAAGACGGCCAGGTCACCGTCTCGCGCGCGGCGGCCAAGGTCACCCTACCTGCGCGCCTGATGTTGGTCGCGGCGATGAATCCGTGCCCGTGCGGACACCTCGGCGACCGACGACGTGAGTGTCGCTGCTCACCGATGCAGGTACGTAAATACCGTGGTAAGATTTCCGGACCGCTCCTCGATCGCATCGACATCCAGGTGGAAGCACCGGCACTGACCCTAGACGAACTCCGCAACGCGGCACCTGGCGAGGACTCCGCTGCCATCCGTGGGCGCGTCGAAGCGGCGCGAGCCAAACAACGTCTTCGCTTCGGCACCCGAACGGGCGGGTGTAACGCCCTCCTCGGCGGTCGCGAACTCCGTGAGTATTGCGCCCTCGAAAAAGCTCAGGGCGACCTCCTCCAGCAAGCCATGGAGAAGTTGGGCTTATCGGCCCGCGCCTATGACCGCATCCTCCGGGTCGCCCGGACGATTGCTGACCTCGCGGGCGCCGAACGCATCGCCACGGCCCATCTATTGGAGGCCATTCACTATCGTTCGCTGGACCGAAATTGAAAACGCTCGCCCACCCTCAGGAAATGACTCCAATGAGGCTCTCCCCATGAAAACCCTGCACAAGCTCGGGCTCGTCTGCCTGCTCGCCCTCCTGGCCCTACCGCTCGGCGCCGCCGAGAAAATCC
>CAXNEN010000172.1:0-4209 GCA_964201505.1 Opitutales bacterium | reverse complement strand
GCGCTCTTCGGCCTGGTGGTGCAGTACAGTGCGGGGATCTCGCTGTCAGCGAGTAACCGCACCGCGGCATTCTATCGCCAGCTCATCTATGTCCCCATCGCCTGCGTGGCGGGGTACGCGTTCTTCCGTCTGAACCTCGACAAGGCGCGGGAAGGGCGCTGGTGGATTCTCGGCGGTGCCTGCGTGGCGATGTGCCTCGCGCGCGTCCCGGGCTTAGGTATCTCGGTCAACGGCTCGTGGCGCTGGATCGATTTCGGTTTCTTCCGGCTGCAGGCCTCGGATCTCGGCAAACTCGCGCTGGTGATTGTGTTGGCCGATTTCCTTGCCCGCATGCAGCGGCATACGTTGCCGAATAAGTTCTCAATCTACCAGCTCAGCTCCCGCAAACCCTACCTCTTCACGCCACGGGGCTGGCTCGATTGCCGCGAAGGCTTCCTGAAGCCCGTCGGTATCTTGCTACTGATCGCCGGCTGCATCGCCCTCGGTCCCGACCTCGGCACGATTCTCCTCTGCTGCGCGGTCGGCGGCACGATGATGCTCGTCTCTGGCGTGCGCTGGGCCTACGTCGTCCCAAGTTTCCTGATGGGCCTCGGCGGTCTCACGATCCTAATTCTCAACTGGCCGAACCGCCTGCGCCGTTTCACCTCGTTCCTCGAGCCGTGGGAGAAGCGCGGTGACGAGGCTTACCAGCTCTTTGAAGGCATGGTGGCTTTCGGTGTCGGCGGGTTGACCGGCAAGGGTGCGGCGAATGGCATTCAGGGCCGCGCCTACCTGCCTGAGGCGCATACCGACTTCGTCTTCTCGGTCATTGGCGAGGAGTACGGGCTCGTCGCGACTACGCTCGTCGCGACTTTCTACCTCGGTATCTTTTGGTGCGCCTACCGCGCGATGCGCCAGTCGGCGGACCTCTACCGTTTCAACATCTGCCTCGGTGCGACGCTCTTCCTGGTGCTGCAGGCACTCATCAACATGGGCGTTGTCACTGGCCTGTTGCCGACCAAAGGAATCTCGCTCCCGTTCATCAGCTACGGCGGCACCAATCTCGTCATCATGGGCTGCATGGTGGGCCTCATCCTGAATTGTATCCGCGAATCGGCTGGGCCGTCCTTCGCCGCCAAGGAGGCGCGCGCATGAGCCGCGTGCTGCTTGCGTGCGGCGGGACCGGTGGCCACCTCGCCCCGGGAATCGCCCTCGCCCAGCGGCTCACGGAGGACGGGCACGAGTGTCTCCTGATTGTCAGCAGCAAGGTCGTCGATGCGCGGATGACGTCCAACTACCCGCGACTCCATTTCATCCCGGGCAAGGGGCGCGGCTTCGGGCCGGGCCTCGTGGCCAAGCTCCTCTTCTTTCCCGCGCTGCTCGGCGCGATCTGGTCTTCTGGGCGCCTGCTCCGGCGCTTTCGTCCCGATGCCCTCGTCTGCTTCGGCGGTTTCATGAGCCTCGGCCCGTCGCTGGCCTGCCGGCTCGCCGGCATTCCGGTACTCGTGCACGAAGCGAATCGTAAGCCCGGTAAGGCGGTTCGCCTCATCGCGCGTTTCGCCGACGGCGTACACTTGCCCGCGGGCGTCCGCCTGCCCGGCCTCGCCGCGGAGCGTCAGCATGACTCCGGTTATCCCGTGCGCGCCGAAATCCGTCCGCAGGCGCGCGACGCCGCTCGCCGCGCGCTCGGCCTGCCGCCCACAGGTCGGCTCCTGCTCGTCACCGGCGGTAGTCAAGGTGCGCATGTGCTCAACCGTTGGGTCGAGGATAACCTCGAGGAGTTCGCCATCCGCGGCCTCCATGTGCTCTGCCTGACCGGTCCCGGCGGACGCGACGACGAAGTGCGCTCCCCGCAGTCGACGGTGAAGTTCCTGCCGTTCTGCGACCAGATGGCGATGGCTTATTCCGCCGCCGATCTGGCGATCACCCGCGCCGGTGCGGGCACGCTCGCCGAACTGGCGACCTGCCGGACGCCCGCGGTACTCGTACCTTATCCGCGCGCGGCCGACGACCATCAGACGGCCAACGCCCGCCAGAGCCAGCAGGCCGGTGCGGCGCTGCTGCTGCCCGAGGCGGACCTCGCGCGGTTGGCTCCGTTGGTCTTCGCTCGTCTGGCCGACGTCGCCGCGCTGGCCGTGATGCGCGATGCGCTCGCGCTGGCCGACGCCGCCAACCGCTGGGAAGAACTCGCCCAGGAAACCATCACCCTCGCCAGCCGCCGCCGGCTCGCCGCCGCATGAGTACCTCCGCCTGGATGCTCGGCGCGTGCGGCATGGGCGTTGGCCCGCTCGCCATCTACTTAAAAGGGGAGGGTTGGGATGTCTCCGGCTGGGATGACTCGACGGGTAGCCCGATGGAACTGCAGCTAGCGAACGCCGACATCCCCTTATTGCGTGATCCCTGGGCTGCGGGCCGCCGTCCGTCTGTCGTCGGCCGCTCCAGTGCCGTGAAGCCTGGGCACGAAGCGCTCACGCTCGCCGAAAGACACGAAGTTCGCACGTTGCGCCGCGGCGAACTCCTCGCCGAAGCAGTCGCCGGGCGGCGCTTCGTCGCCGTCTGCGGTAGCCATGGCAAGACGACCACCTGTGGCCTGCTGGTCGCCGCGCTCGCCAGCGCCGAGGCCGATTTCGGTTACGTGCTCGGTGGCCTCTTCCGCGATCCGGCCTTCCCGCCGGCGCGCGCTTCCGCCTCGTCTCCGTGGGTCGTCGCCGAGGTCGACGAAAGCGACGGGACGATTGGGGCCTTCTCGCCGGACGTGACGGTAGCGGTAAATCTCGATTGGGATCATCCGGATTATTATCGCGACGAAGCCGCACTCGAAGGTGTCTTCCGCGCATTGTTCGAGCGCACCCGCACGGCGGTTATCATCCCCGTCGGTAACGAACGCCTCGAGCGGCTCGTCGCTGGACTGAAGGTGCCGGTGATTCGCGTGGGTGCGGGCGGCGACTATTCTTTCCGGCTCGTCCAAGGTGGCCACGCCTCTTCCGTCGTCTCGCTCGAAGGCCGTTTCCCGGCGGGCCAGTTCAACCTGCCGGTCGCCGGCACCTTTAATCGTTCGAACGCCTCGCTCGCCCTCGCGGTGACGCACTTCATCACCGGTGGCCTCGTCGCCGAGCCACTCGCCCGCTGGCGCGGCATTCGCCGCCGCCAGGACGTGCTCTTCGAGCGCACGGGCCTCCGCGTCCTCGCCGATTATGCCCACCACCCAACGGAGATTGCCGCCTTGCTGAACTGGGTGCGGGAGACGCACACGGGTCGCCTCATCGTTGTCTTTCAGCCGCATCGCCATACGCGCACGCGCCAGTATACGCGCGAGTTTCGTGATGCACTCGCTGTCGCGGACCACGCCTTGGTCCTGCCGGTCTATTCGGCTGGTGAAGCGGCCGTCGAAGGCGGTGGCTCCGACGCGATCGTCGCGGGTTCCAGTCATCGCCTCGTCGAGGACCGTGCCGGATTGCCTGCGTTGCTCGACGCCCTTGCGCTCGGCGCCGACACGGTCGTGGCCTTTGTCGGCGCGGGTGACATCGAGCGCGACGCCGAGGCGTACGCCAAGGTCCTCCGTCGCCGGTGCGCGGATATCCTTTCCCTCGACCTGCCGGACCTCGTCGCCGGCCGGCTCTCCGCCGAATGTGCTTTGCGTGCCAACGAACCGCTCGCGCGCCGCACCACACTTGGCCTCGGCGGCGCGGCGCGCTGGTACGCCGAACCGGCGAACGTTGACGACCTCGTCGCGCTATTGCGTGCGGCCGCGGAGCTCGATCTGCGCTGGTTCGCGCTTGGCCGCGGTTCCAACCTCCTTGTACCTGACGAAGGCTATGACGGACTCATCCTGCACCTCGACTCCGCGCATTGGGGCGTTGTGACCGACCTCGGCGAAGGCCGTCTGCGCGTCGGTGGTGGCACTCGGCTCAAGGAGCTCTGCGGCTTCGCCGCGCGCGCCGGGTGGAAGGGCTTCGAGTTTCTCGAAGGTATCCCGGGCACCGTGGGTGGCTCGTTGCGCATGAATGCTGGCGCGATGGGCGGATGGATCTTCGACGTGGTCGAATCGATCGAATGGCTCACGCCGCAAGGTCAGGTGCGGGCCGCCCGCCGCGACAGCTTCGATGCCCTTTACCGCGACTGTCCGCAGTTGCATGGTGCGGTGGTCCTCTCCGCCGTGCTCCGGGCCGCTGGGCGCGACGAGCCCGCTGCGATCCGCGCGCGCATGGATGACATGGCCGCCCGCCGCCG
>CAXNEN010000171.1:0-4237 GCA_964201505.1 Opitutales bacterium | reverse complement strand
GCCGGCTTCACCGTCTTGTCGATGATGAGGTAACGGTCGTACATCGTCTGCACGCCGAGGAGTTCGAAGTCGAGGTCCGCCATCGGGTCGAGGGCGTCGGCGAGCTTGGCGAGGTTGTACTTACGGAGGTCGGGCGAGAGGCGGCCGATCGCGATACCGCGGTCGATGTAGGCGGCGAACTGCGCGCGGTGGAATTCCTTGAGTTGGGACACGCCGTCGCGGGTGATGCTCCAGCCGAGGACTTCCTCGTAGATGTAGGAGAGGCAGATGCGGGCGGCGAACTTGGCGAAGTCGGCGTCGACTTCGACGAGGCTCTTGGCGTTGAGCTCGATCGTCTTGCGGAGGTCGGCTTCGGTGATCTCGTTAAAGAGCCCGCGGCGAAGTTCGGATTCGATCTGCTCAGGGGTGCGGACGAGCTCGAGGCCGGCGGCAGCGAAAGCGATACGCTTGCGCAGCTCGTCGCCGTTCCAGAGGTAGGTGGTGCCGTCGGCGTTCTTAACGAGGATCATCGACTCCTGACGGTCGTCGACGATGGCCGGCTGGGCGGCGAGGATCTCGCGCTCGCGGGCGCGGGTGGCGCGATAGAGGATGTAATTCTGGGCGACCTTGTAGTGGCCCTGACGCATCAGCTCTTCCTGGACGAGGTCCTGGACCTCCTCGATGCCAATAATGGTCTGGCCGAGGTCAGCGATACGGCGGGTGACGCCGGAGGCGACACGCTCCGAGGGGGCGGGATCCTGCTCGAGCGAGAGGAAGGCCATGGTGACGGCTTTGCTAATCTTGCTGGGAATCCACGGCACCACCTGGCCGTTACGGCGCATCAGGCGGGTCGTGACGGAGACGGGGCCCACGGAGGCGGACTCGAGGCTGCCGCGGGAGAAGAGGAGGCTCTTGGCGACGTCGTGGCGGTTATAGCGCACGAGGGCGTCTTCGATGGCCTGAAGGATCAGCCCTTCGCCGACCTGGACGCCGGACTGGGAGAGGACGCGCACGACGTCGCTGGCGACGGCGGCGACGAACTGGCGATTGGACTCGGTAAAGATGTCCTGATCCTGGCGGGAGATGAGGAGGTCAGTGAGCGCGGCGCCGACGATATCGGCGATCTGCGCGGCGTCGAGGCCGGCGGCGGCGCCACCGGTGACGGCGGGCAGCGACTCACGCCAGTTGAAGCGGGGCTTGGCGCCGGACGGGGAGCGGACGGCGTTTTTGAGGGCGATATCTTCGCGGAAGAAAGGGAGTTCGGATTTCATATTGAAGAGAGTGGGAGGAGAAAGGGAGGGAGACGGAAAGGAAGAGACGGAGCGGGGGATGCGTCGGCGGTGGCCGGCGCAGGATTTTTTGTGAAAGGAGAGTGGTTAAGTAAGAACAGAAAACGTGCCAAGTCAGGCGCCGAGGGGGTAACGCCTGAATTTGACCAGAGGGCGATCAAAGTTCGTCGTCGTTGACGGTGCCAAGGGCGCCCTGCTTCTGGTATTCGGTGACGCGGCCTTCGAAGAAGTTCTGCTCCTTCTTGAGGTCCATCATCTCGGAAAGCCAAGGGAAAGGATTGGTCGTCTCGGCGCCGAGCGGATCGAGGCCGCAATTGCGCAGGCGACGGTCAGCAATGAAGTCGATGTACTGCTCGAACTCCTTGGAGGAGAGGCCGAGACCGTTGACCGGCAGGCAATCGCGGATGAACTCCTTCTCGAGCGTCACGGCGGTGGCCATGAGCTGGCGGAGTTCTTCCTTGAAGGCGGGCGTCCAGACGTCGGGGTTCTCCTTCACCAGCTCGGCGAGGAGGTTGCGGAAGAGGTCGATGTGGTTGGATTCGTCGCGCAGGGTGTAGCGGAACATCTGGCCGATGCCCGGGAACTTGTTTTGGCGAGCGAGGGAGAGCACCATGCCGAAGAGCCCGTAGAACTGCGTGCCTTCCATGCACTGACCGAACAGGAAGATATTGTGGGCGAGGGCCTGCTTGTCTTCGAGCTTGGTGAGGTCGAGTTTGCGGCGCAGCGCGCGGGAATTGTTGACGACGAAGGCGGCCTTGTTGGCGATCGTCGGGATGTCCTCGAACATCGCCTCACACTCGTGCGGGTTGATGCCGAGGGAGGAAATCATGTAGACGAGCGAGTCGGCGTGGATGTTCTCTTCGTGCGCGTGACGGCCCAGGACGAGCTTGAGCTCGGGAGCGGTGACGACTTCGCGGACGACGTGAATGATGTTGTCGCCGACGATGCCTTCGGCGGCGGAGAAATAGCCGATGGCCATCTTGACGATCCACCGGTCGATCTCGCTGATCTGCCCAGTCTGGTCGCGCCACTGTTCGCAGTCCTTCTGCATCGGGATATCCTCGGGCTCCCAATGGTTGTTCTTCATCGTCTTGTAGAGATCGTACGCCCACTGGTACTTCAGCGGGAGGATGTTGAAGAACATGGTCTCGCGACCGTTGATGACGCGCTTGTTCGCGAAGGCTTCCTCGGCTTTGGTCTTATCGAGGACGAAGGTTTTTTGACCTACTTTGATGGTGATGGTTTCCATGGATGGAGAGTGGGGTAAAGGGCTTAGTTAGAGGCCGGTAAGGCCGCTAGGTGATTGGTATGTCGGGAAGTAAAATACTAGATGTAGGGGCTGCAAATTTATTTCACCACTAGGTGTAGTGATTTAACGCAAGGTACTGACATTTCGCTACTTAGGTAAAAAACTTTATTCACAATTGGGGTTTTTAACGAAAATTTGAGAAGGAGGCACGGTTAGGGTGAATCCCCCAATAAAACAGGGGGCGAGACGGCTCGGCAAACGTCACTTGTTGGTATTGCTCACGGTGTTCACTAGGCCAGCGGAGGGCGGGGATTGCGGAGTACGCCCCCCTCCCCCACTTTCGTCCCATGAACACGGGCCCCTCCGCTGAATCACCGAGCGATCCACGCAGCCCCGGCTTCTTCGCCGCCAGCTGGACGCCGGAAGCGCTGGCTCAGCGCGGATGGCGCGGTGGCCTCAAGGCCAGCTGGCGAGTGATCGCCACGACCTGGTACGGCGTCTTCGACAATCGCCTGCCGCAGCAGTCCGCGGCACTCACCTATTATACGCTGATGTCGCTGGGGCCGCTCCTCGCCCTCGCGCTCACGGTGTCGGGCTTCATCCTCTCGCGCGCTGGCGCGCAGGCAGACAATCCAGCGAAGCGCGCGATTGTCGCCGCGGTTGAATACATCGCGCCGCAGGTCGTTGCGCAGGCGGGCAAGTCCGGCCAGGTCGTGACCCTGCGCGAGATCAACAAAGATCTCGACGGACTCGTCGATCGGTTGCTCGCCAACGCGGCGAGTGGCGAGGCCGGTGTGATCGGGTTGGTGCTCATCCTCGGCTTCGCCGTACTCATGCTGAGTCGCGTCGAGGATGCGTTGAACGGTATCTGGGGTGTACGTTTCGGACGAAGCTGGCGTGATCGTTTCGCGAACTACCTGCTCTTCCTTGTCCTCTTCTTCCTCGTCGGCGCGTCGACGCTGACGATGCTTTCGGCCGCGTCCATCGCGGCTTCGATCGGTGAGGGCACCACCTGGCTGAGCACGTGGCTGCAGCGTGTGCCGGGCGGCGGTACCATGATCAATTTCTTTAGCGGCAGCGGGCCACTCCTCGTCTCAATCGCGCTGCTCACGCTCGCCTTCGCCGCGTTCAATCGGATGATGCCAAACGTGCGCGTGCGCTGGAGTTCCGCCTTCATCGGCGGACTCGCGATCGCCCTGCTCGTGGTGATCAATCATCGCCTCGCCTCGCTCTACGTCGGCAAGGTCACCCAATTCCAGAGCCTCTACGGAGAGCTGAGTATCGTCCTGGTGCTAATGTTCGGCACCTACCTCACCTGGCTCTTCGTAATGATTGGCGGCCAGATAGCCTACGCTTACCAGAATCGCCACGCGCTCGCTCGTCACAAGGCGTGGGAGGGGCTGAGCCATCGGGCCCGCCGCACGCTCGCCTTCGTCTGCATCTCCGAGACCTTGCGGCGCTACCGGGCTGGCCGGGATGGGCCCACCGCCGACGACATCGCCCTGCGCGCACGTGTGCCCGCCACCGTGGCAGAAGGCTGCCTCCAGATGCTGCGCGACGCCAATCTCCTCGCGGCCGAATCACGGACCGGTGGCCATAAGCCAGCACGGCCGCTGGAGCCCATGACCGTCGGAGAACTCTGGGCCGTTGTGGACACCCATTCAGCCGGAACGGCCGGCGAGCCGGACCTCACGTCGGATCCTGCCGCCAAGGAACTGGC
>CAXNEN010000170.1:0-4245 GCA_964201505.1 Opitutales bacterium | reverse complement strand
GAATGAACCGGATCTCCCCGTCTTCGTCGCCGTTTCGCACTTCGGTCTCCCGGCCGACGATAACATTCCGGTCATCATGGTCGGCCCAGGCACCGGCGTCGCCCCGTTCCGTAGCTTCGTCATGGATCGCGCCACCCGCGGCGCCAAGGGCCCGAACTGGCTCTTCTTCGGCGAGCAGCGCAAGGACCATGACTTCCTCTACGCCGACGAGTGGGCGGAATATCTCCAGTCTGGCGTGCTGACGCGTCTCGACACCGCCTTCTCGCGTGACCAGGTCGCCAAGGTCTACGTGCAGGACCGCATGCGCGAGAACGCCGTCGAGCTCTGGAAGTGGATCCAGCAGGGCGCTTATTTCTACGTCTGCGGCGATGCCAAGCGCATGGCTAAGGACGTCGATGCGGCGCTCCACGCCATCGTGGCCGAGCAGGGCGGGATGACGCCCGAAGCCGCCGTGGACTGGGTGAAGCAGTTCAAGAAAGACGGCCGCTACCAGCGCGACGTGTATTGAGCACCGAGAGCGGGGCAGGGTGCTTTCGGCGGGGCATTAGCCACTTGCCAGAAGGGTGTTTTCCTTGCACAAAAAAGCCCGATGCATCTCACGCACTCTCCTCGCGTCGCCCTCGTCACCGGAGCCGGTCGCGGCATCGGCAAGGCCATCGCGGAACGGCTCGCTTCCCATGGTCACACCGTCCTTTGCGTCTCGAAGTCCGAGACCTGTGTGCAGGTGGCCAACGATATTATCGCCAAGGGTCAGAAGGCCAAAGCCTTCCAGGTCGACGTCTCCGACGCCGCCGCGGTCGCCAAGGCGTGCGAGCAGATCAACGCTGAATTCGGCGCCGTCGAAATCCTCGTCAACAACGCCGGCATCACCCGCGACAAACTTGTCATGGCGATGTCGGATCAGGATTGGAATGACGTGATCTCCACCAATCTTTCCTCGGCGTTCTATTGGACTAAGGGCCTCGTGCGCCCGATGACCAAGAAGCGCTGGGGTCGCATCATCAGCATCTCCTCCGTCACGGGCGTGCAGGGCAACGCCGGTCAGGCCAACTACGCCGCCGCCAAGGCCGGCCTCCACGGTCTCACCATGACGCTCGCCCGCGAACTCTCCGGCCGCGCGATCACCGCCAACGCCGTCGCTCCCGGCTTCATCACTACCGACATGACCGGCGAGCTTTCCGAAGAGGTGAAGCAGAAGATCCTCGGGGTCATTCCTCTGGGTCGATTTGGCTCCGTCAATGACATCGCCGCCATGGTCGATTATCTGGCCTCCGAAGAGGGGGGCTACATTACCGGTCAGGTCTTCTCGGTCGACGGTGGCATGGCTATCTGATTCCTTAGCTGAGAGGGCTGGGTTTGCTTCACGGGGAGATGCCCGGATGCAGGCCATCATTTTTATCGATGCACGCCCCCGGGTCTTATCTGCTATCATGGGCCGTCGCCACGATGCTGTCTGATTGTCACTCTATCGGGTTTCTACTCGGCTCTTTTGGGCGGGGTTTGGGCGGCTTTTCTAAACTTGACGATGCCCCCCCTATCTGACACCCAGATAACAACTTAAACACCCTTTATTATGCCCGAAAACATCGAACAACGCGTCAAGGACATCATCGTCAAGCAACTCTCCGTCACCCCCGAACAGCTGACCCCCACGGCCAGCTTCCAGGGCGACCTGAAGGCTGACTCACTTGATCTCGTCGAAATCATCATGGCTTTCGAAGACGAGTTTGGCCTCACGATTCCGGAAGATAAGGCCGCCGGTATCAAGACCCTTGGTGATGCCATCGAGCACATCAAGGCCCACGCCACCAAATAAGCAGACCGGGCTTTCCTCGTAGGCCCGCCCCCTTGAGCTCCGACCGCAAATCTCGCCGGGTAGTCGTCACGGGCATCGGCTCGGTGACGGCCCTCGGTCACGATAACGCGACCTTCTGGGACGCCCTGATTAAGGGTCGTTCTGGGATCTCGCGTGTCACGCGCTTCGATCCCACGGACTTTCCGTCCAAGGTCGGCGCCGAAATCCGCGATTTCGATCCGGCCAAGTACATGGACGCCAAGGAAGCCAAGCGCAACGACCGCTACACGCAGTACGCCGTCGCCGCTTCTCGTCTCGCCGTCCAAGATGCCGGTGTCGACGTGACCAAAATCGACTCCGAGCGCTTCGGGGTAATTATTGGCTCCGGTATCGGCGGCATGGAGACCATCGAGAACCAAGCCCGCGTCCTCATCGAGCGCGGCCCGTCGCGCGTCTCTCCCTTCACGATTCCTTCGCTCATCGCCAACATCGCCTCCGGCGTCGTGGCCATCGAATTCCAAGCGAAGTCTGTCAACTTCGGCGTCGTTTCGGCGTGCGCCTCCGGTTCCCACTCTCTCGGCGAAGCCTTTCGCCATATCCGCGACGGCCATGCCGACATCATGCTCTCGGGCGGCTCCGAGGCCTGCATCACTCGCTTGAGTTACGCTGGCTTCTGTAACATGAAGGCGATGTCGACCGACTTTAACGATACGCCCGAGAAGGCCTCCCGTCCGTTCGATAAGCTGCGCGATGGCTTCGTGATGGGCGAAGGTTCGGGCGTGTTGGTCATTGAATCCCTCGAGCATGCCCAAGCCCGTGGTGCCCGCATCTATTGCGAACTGGCCGGCTACGGCGCCACCTGCGACGCCTACCACATTACTGGCCAGGATCAGGAAGGGAAGGGCCTCGCCCTCTGCCTCAGCCGTGCCCTCGCCGAAGCCGGCATCGAGAAATCCGAAGTCGACTATATCAATGCCCACGGTACCTCGACCCCGATCAACGACCGCTGCGAGACTCTCGCCATCAAGCGTTGCTTTGGTGACCTCGCCCCCAAGATTTCCATCTCTTCGACTAAGTCTATGACGGGCCACCTCCTGGGTGCCGCCGGTGGCATCGAGGCGGCCGCCTGCGTGATGGCCATTCATACGGGGATGATTCCGCCGACCATCAATTTCGAGAATCCGGACCCTGATTGCGACCTCGACTACACGCCGAACGTCGCCAAGGCCCGCAAGGTGGACGTGGCGATCTCGAACAATCTCGGCTTCGGCGGGCATAACGCCTCGCTGATCTTCAAGCGTCTCTGAGGTTTCGGCGGTCCGTGGTGCAACCTTTTGCCTCGCGATGGGGTATAAGTGAAATAGAACTATGCCGTCCCCCATGGCTCCCCGTCTCCTCCTGCTTGCCTTAGGCTCCTGCTTGGCCGTTTCCCTGGGCGCCCAGGTGCCCGCCCCAGCCCCGGCGCCTCCGCCCACGGTCACGGTCCGTACCTCCGTTTCGCATCTCGACCCGAAGACCGGCAAGTCCGATCTCCTGACGGCTCCGTCGGTCTCGGTGATCTCGGGTTCCGAGGCCCGCGTCTCTGTCGCTGGTCGTCCTGATCCCAAGGATCCGAAGGGTAAGCCAGAGAGCTCGATGGAATTGGTCATCGCACCCACGGCTCAGCCGGACGGCACGGTGAGCATCTCCCTGCGCGTCGTCATTACCCATAAGCCCGAGCCGGTCGACCCCAGGTCGGAGAAGAGCCAACGTAAGCGCTTGTCGAAAGCCCACGACGGGACGCTGACCTTCTTCTCGGTGCTCTCTCAAGACGGACTTTTCTCGATTCAAGACAGCAAGGGTGGCCGCCGCTGGTATAAACTCGGCGCCGTCATCGAGGGTTGGACCTTGCTGTCCTACGAGCAGGAGAAAGAGGCGCTGGTCGTCGGCCAAGGTGCTACGCATCAGGAACTGCGCCTCTACAAGTCTGCGATTGAAGCCTCCGCCAGCGAATTGAGCACCGTCGTCACCGTGCGCCCTGGTGAGATTACCAAGGTTCCCGGCGTCGGCGGCCTGGAAGTGTCGGTCAGTGCTTCAGTCTCCGCGACCCCAGTCGCCCGTTAATCCATGCACCACTTTATCCTACTCGTCTTGTTAGCCTCCTCGGCCTTCGCGGCGGAGGAGGCCGTGCCGACGCACCTGAAGCTCAAGGCCTCGTTTACCCGACTCGATAAGGACGGTAAGCAGGAAGTGTATGCCGAGCCCACGGTGATCACCGTCGATGGTAAGCAGACGACCATCACCGTCGGTTCGGCCGAAGAAGGCGTGGTCTTCACGGTCACCCCTAGGCTCAATAAGGATGGCACGCTGACGCTGGAGACCATCTCGGAATACCGAAAGCCTCCGACCGCGGAGGCGTCGTCAGTCTCGGCGACACCCACTGCCCCGTCGCCTCGCGCCAAGAGCAAACT
>CAXNEN010000169.1:0-4263 GCA_964201505.1 Opitutales bacterium | reverse complement strand
TCGCAAGTGCCAGGCCTTTCCGAACAGCTTTGCGAGACCCTGCGCCTACCGGTCGAAGTCTTCGATCCCTCGGCGGTCATTACGCCCGGAGCCGGGATTAACCCCGAGCAGCTCGAGCGGGCTAAATATCAGATTACCGAGGTCATCGGCGAAGCCGCTCGCCTCATCCTGCCTCAACCCATTGGCGTCAACCTGATCCCGCGGGATATCGCCGCGCAGCAGGCCTTTGACGCGCGCAAACCTCGCCTAGTCATCGCCGCCGCTCTGGCTGCGGTGGCGCCATTCTGCGTCTGGCTGGCCTTCGCCGATGCCGAGAATTGGAACCGCGAGCAGACCGTCGTCATCCAAGGCCGTCAGGTCGAGCTCGCCACCCGGCGCATGACCATTGAGGAATCGAGGAAGAAGGCCGCCGAACTCGCCGCCAAGGCGAAGGAACTCGAATTCGTCGTCACGAACCGCTCCAATTGGCCCGCCTTCCTTGGCGACCTCCAGGATCGCATCGGCACCTGCAAGAACACCTGGATCGAGGAGATGCATGTGAAGTATGAGACTTTGCCGGCAGCTCCGGCCGCCGAAGGCCAGCCCGCGCCGGCTCCGGTCGTCGTCACCAAGGTCATCGTCTCGGTCCGTTTCCTTTTTACCGAAGTGCCACTCGAAGTCCCCCAGTACCGTGCCCAGGCGGAAAAAGAAAACATCAGCCGTCTGCTTGAGGTCGTCCGCAAGTCGCCGTATGTCGGTTCCGTCCCGGAAAGCGAAATCGTCGTCACCGACCAAACCCTCAAGGCCGCCGATAACAAGACTGTGATCCGGATGACCCCAAAGGCGACCCTCACCCTCATCATCCGCAAGGATAAGGCCCTTTAAGTCATGCAGAATTTTAAGAAAAACTTCGGGTTCAACCTGCTGCTCATCGCCTTAGCGGTCGCTTTCGTCGTGGGTTGTACCTTCGCCTACTTGGCTTACCGGGGAGGTGCTTCCTCCGCCCTCTTACTCCAGCGTGCACGTATCGAGCAGAGTGCGTTACTTCGGGGTCACGCCTTTGTCGCCGGGGCTCCCGCCGTCTCGCTGAACGAGGATAATGTCGCCAAGGCCGCCGATGACGTGAAGGTCCTCGAGGCCCATCTCGGCTCCCTGCGGTTGGCTGTCGCTGGCAATCCCGAGCTCGCCATCAAAGGTAAGCCTTCTGCCAACTCCGCCGAGTTGAGTGCGTTGCTTCGCGAATCGGTCGATGGCTGGCGTAAGCTCGCCGCCGACAATGGTATCAAGCTCTCTCCGACCGACCCGACGGCCTTCGGCTTCCACCGCTACATTCACAATCAAGGGACCTCGCCTAAGCGTGAGTTCCAGAAGGTCGACCAGCAGCGCCAAGTGATCGATTTCCTCGTCCGTCAGTTGGTTGATTCCCGCCCGCCCGGCTCGCCTCTCCTGTTCGAGTCCGTCGACCGAGAGGCCGTCGAGACATTCGTGCTCATCCCGGAAGGCAAGCCCGGTGCTGGCACCTATGGCCCAGAGCCGGACGGCGCCCGCGACCTGGTCGATGAGTTCGTCGCCGCCCGGGCGTTCGACCGTCGCGACCTAGTCGAATCCACCTCTTTCCGCGTTCGTTTCGTGGGCTACACGCCGACACTCCGTACTTTCGTCAATAAGATCCGTAACTCTGGTCGCCCGCTGGTGATTTCTTCAATCGATGTCGGTGTGGCCACTCCCGAGGTCCAGAAGTTGCTCGCGTCTACTTCTGCTCTCGTTCCGGCAGCTTCGTCTAACGCCGCCGCCCCCTCCGTGATCGGCAATTTCTTCCGCGATGAGCCCGTCACGGCTCCCGGCGGCGCCAAGTCGGTCAGAACCGAAGACAAGCGCGTCCTGGTCGTGCCTCGCAAACTTTCCACCTTCGTCGTGCAGGTGGATTACCTTTCCATCCCCGAGGAGAAGCCGCCGGCCGTCGCCGAAGGTGAACCTAAGAAATAAAGTAACCCGGACATGAATTCCCGTAAGGACATCATTCTCATCATCCTTGGCGCACTTCTGCTCGCCGTGGGCGCGACCGCCTATCTCCTCATCGCTCCGGTGGTTCCAGACGAAGAGGGCAAGGCCGTCGCCCTCAAGCAGCTCAAAGATGCCGTCCCGCTGGGGGATGTTTATCCTTCGACGCCGCGTGCTTCGCTCGAAGACAACATCAAGGACTGGCTCAGCCCCGAGGAGAACGACGACAATTGGGACTACGATCTCTTCACGACAATCGACGTCGTTTGGGATCCTGCCATACGCGAGTATGTTCCGCGTAGCCGTAAGGTCGAGGATATGCCCCCCTTCGGTGTCGCGCTGGTTTCCGTGGGTTATCCCACCTACACCTTCATGCTCAGCCATACCACCCTGGGACCTGGCAAGAAGGAAGAGGAGCGCCTCTTCTCGCTCAAGAACGTGAAGACCAAGCAGTACCTGGATGACTGTAAGCTCAATAAGCCAATACCGGAGGCCCCTTACCTCACGCTCAAGTCCTTCAAGGTGATCAAGGGCAAGGATGCCATCGGCATTCCCTTCGTCCGTAACGTCCTCACCATCGATGACCGTCAGTTTGGCCAAGTGGTTGAGGTCGACGACGACAAGCCTTTGGAGTTCAAAGGCCGGGTAGATATCTTAATCAATTCGCCCACCGATCCGGCATGGACGCTCACCTTGAACGCCGTTGGGGATAAGTTCTCCTACAATGGGGCCAGCTACGTGGTCAAAGGCATTGACTTGGCCGCCCGCAGCGTGACTTTTGATAAGTCTTTCGCTCTTAACCCCAAGAAGCCGAAGAAGCTCATTTTAGACCCGCAGACGCTGATCGTCCCGGCGCCCGTAGCTCCGGCTCCTAAGTCGAAGACCGTCACCCCAACTGCCCCCAAGTCCATCACCCCTAAGAATTAATTTTCAAAGCCTCAAAATCATGAAAAATCTCCACCGTTCGCAGCTTGCCTGGGTCGCTCTCGCCCTTGCTCTCGCCGCAGGCTCACTTGTCGCCCAAGATGGCGATGCTGCCGCCCGCAAGCCTCAGCTCCTCGCCGAAGCCTTGAAGGCTCGCGACGAAGGCGACCTTCAGGCCGCCAAGACCAAATTCGAGGCTATCCTCGCCATCGACGCCAAGGATGTTGGCGCCGCCGAAGGACTCTCGTCCGTCAACGCGGCCATCGCTGACGCCGAAGCGGCCAAGAAGGCTGCCGACGCCCCGAAGGCTGATGCGCCCGCTGCGAAGATGGCCTCCGCTCTCGACGAAGTCGCTGCCGTCCACGAAAAGCTTTTCGCCGAAGTCGCCCAGGCGATCGAGCAGGCCCGTAAGAAGTCCGCCGCCGGCGACCACAAGGGCGCCCTCGAACTCCTGGATGGAGCCAACGGCGCCCTCCCGGCGACCGCCGCCGCCCAGAAGCTTCGCGATACCATCGCTTTGACCAAGCAGGATGTCGTCATCCAGCGGGACGCAGGTGGTTCCTCCGCCGCCCAGGAAGAAGTGAAGCGCCTCGCCCGGGTTAACGCCGAGGCACTCGGCAAGCAGGGCGACGCCATCGCCTCCGCGGAAAGCCTCATCCGCAAGGGTACGGCTGACTCCATCGATAAGGCTCTAAATGACCTTGAGGTCGCTGAACGCGCGCTGGGCAATGAGACCCTTTCCAATAAGGGCCTCAAGGATCGCATCAAGGAAACCAAAGGTTCAGCCATCGCCCGTCGCACGCTCATCGCCATCGAAGCCCGCGATATGCTCAAGGCCACTTCACTCATTGCGCAGTATGCCGAACTAAAGGGCAAGGAAGACCCCAGTGTCCTCCGCCTCCAGAAGGAATTCGCCTCCAAGCGCAACAATCCGACCTATCGCAACATTGACGAGCTTTCCCCTGGCCTCCGCGTTAAGGATGACAAGGTCGACGAACTCCTCGTCAAGGGCCGCGCCCGCTATCTCTACGGCGATTACCAAGGCGCCCTCGACGCCTACCGCGAAGTGTTGCAGTACCAGCCCAACAATTCCGAATCCAAGGCCTACCAGATTCGCATCCGCCAGATGCTGTCCGAAAATTCCGGCCAGTGGAATCGCGGCGTGACCAAGGGCAAGCTCCTCGAGCTCCTCGATGAGACCTGGAAGCTCCCGGAAGTCTTCAATCGCGAAAACGTCAAGGTCGACGCCGCCAACGGCAACGACCCGATCGTCGAGAAGATGAAGTCCATCCAGTTGCCCGAAGGCTTCATGGTCCGCGACCAGCCGCTCGACCGCGCCCTCGCCCTCCTGCAGACTTC
>CAXNEN010000168.1:0-4307 GCA_964201505.1 Opitutales bacterium | reverse complement strand
ATGAGCGTGACGTCGACTTCGGTTTCCTCGCGGAAACCGTATTCCGGATCTTCATCCATCTCCCGGCGAAGGGTGATGTTTTGGGTGAGGTGCATTGGGGTGCTCCTTCAGAGTAAGCCTCCGCCCAGCCAAGCAAAGTCCTGCGATGTAAAGATTGGCCGACCCGCCTGTGCCAACGAGGTGACGGCCTCAGGCGTCGACCCCGGCCTGCGCGGCCTGGCGGAACTTCCACGCCATGGCCAGCGACACGAGAACGAGTCCGGTCGCCAGCGAAATCCAGATGCCGACGGCCCCGAGACCGAAGAATCCAGCCGGGATGCCGAAGATCCGGAAGCCTGCCGGGAAAGCCAGGGCGAGCGCTAACGGCAGGCAGAATAGCCAGTAGACGATAAAGACGCTCCACGAGGCCCAGGCGGCCCGGTTGACCGACCGGAGCAGGTAGGCCGCCACGACCTGCACGCCGTCGAAGGGCGCCCACACGGCGGCGAAGATGAGCAAGGTCGAGGCCAGCGCGGCGGTCTCGGTCCCGGCGACGCCATAGGTCGCCATGAGCAACGGGCGCAGCAAAATCAAGCCGAGTCCGTAGGCTGCCATGATGAGGCCACCCATGATCAAGGCACCGAGTCCGATCGCCTGCACCTTGCGCGGATCCTTGGCGCCATAGGCTTCGCCGACGCGGATGCCGGCGGCGATGCCAAGGCCGAGCGGCAACATGAACGCGGCAGAAGCGGTACTGATGGCGACTTGGTGCGCGGCCTGCGCGGTGGCGTTGATCCAGCCCGCCATGATGGGGACGATCGCGAAGATACCGACTTCGCTGAGGCTATGTAGCCCCGCGGGCCAACCCGTCTTCATAAGGCGTTGAAAAACTGCCAGCTGCAAGCCGTCCGCCCAGCGCACCTCGCCTCGTCCCGGCGTAAACCACAGGCCGATAAGCATGACGAGCCGGGCGACGAGCGTGGCCCAGCCAGCGCCGGCGAGTCCCAGCGCGGGGAAACCCCAATTACCGAACATCCACAACCAGTTGAAGAAGACGTTGGCGAGGATACCGATACTAAGCCAAACGAGCGAAATCCACGGCTGATGCTGCGAATCGCGATGGCCACGCAAAGCGTGGAAGGCCAAGCCAGGCACCATCGCCCACGACATGAGGATGAAGAACTCCTGGGCCTCGGCGGAGACGGCCGGAGATGAACCGAGCAGCGGGATAAACCGAGCCGCCCAATGCGAAACGATTGCGGCGACGACACTGATGGCGACAGCCAGGACCATACCGTGCCGCAGGATTGCGGGCGATGACTTCTCCACGCCGGCGCCGTTGTCCTGCGACTGATAAACGGCGATGGCGCCGACGACGCCAATGCCGAAGACATACGGGATATAGTTGAGATTCGAAGCCAAGGCCGAGGCCGCCAGTGCGGTCTCGCCGAGGTGGCCAGCCATGGCGACGTCGACGACGAACATGAGTCCGTAGCCGAGCATCCCCAACATGATGGGAAGCGCCAGCTTGAGCGTGGGGCCGATTTCGGCACGGATGGTCGGCGTGTTATCCAAGGCCCCCAAGAGGAAAGGATTACCTCTCCGTTGCGAGTCAGTTCTTCGGCCGGCGGTTCAGCGTATAATACGCGTCCGCATGGTCCAGCACTTCGCCACCCGCCGAGCGGATGCCGTCGGCATGCAGCTCGTGGATGTAAAGTTCGCGCAGACCGTCGACCTTGAGGCGCACACTGAGGCCATCCGAGGCTACCTTGGCCGAGACGATGCCGTTCGGGGCGGCCTGGATCTCATCGCTGCCGTACGCACTCGAATAGAAGAGCGTATAGTTGGTCATGCGGTACGAGGCGACATCCCCGGCCCGGGCGACATCGACCGGCTTAGTGAAGGTGAGTTCGAATCCGTCCGGCTTGGCCTTCATCTCCTTGATGGCGAAGGGCACGGTACCGTTGTAACGTAACCGTTGCAGGCCGTAGGCCTTGGTGCCGAGCGAAGACCAACCACGGCTGGTCATACCGACCATGAGCGAGCCGTCCGGCGCGAAACTGAGGCGCACGATGCCGGAGGCGAACCCGCCGACGAACGGGAAGCAGGCGCCTTGATACTCGCCTTCGACCTTCTCCATGAAGACGCGGCTGATCTTGGCGTCGGTGAACTCAGCCACGAACATCTGTCCATCGAACGGCCCGAACTTGCCGCCCGCATCACACGTGGCGAGGTCGGTGCCGCTACGGCCAACCTTGTTATAAGGCATCCAGACTGCCGGAGGGCGCATCTCGGGCAGCGCCTTGAGCGCCTCAGGGTACGGGAGCTTCTCGGGAATCTTGGCGGAGAGCTTGAGCGGCGACTCGGGAAGGTTCTCGGAGGCGATGCCTTCAGGATTCAGGAAGAACGCGCCTTTGCGCAGGTGGTAGATTGGCGTGGTCGGGATCCAGGTGCCCTGCTGGTCGACGCAGAACATGTCGCCGGCGAGATTCGACCCGAGGCCACACGGCGAACGCATGCCGGCCGCCATGGGGATGAATTTTCCTTCCTGACCGAGGACGCCACCCCAACCGCGCCACGGGGCCTTGTTGTTGGCGTGGTCGCCCATGTCGACGTTGAGCGTGACCCAAAGCTGTCCCAGTCCGTCGCGCTTGGGCCCGTAAGCATAACCGTGATAGGAACCAGAGACATTCCAGCCCGCTCCAGCGGTAAGGTATTCGTCGGCGACACCGTCGGCGTTGATATCGCGCAGACGCGTGGTCTCGGTACGCTGGGTCACGAGCAAATCTTTGCCGTCGCGCAGCAGTCCGAGCGGCTCATGCAGGCCGGAGGCGAAAAGTTTGTAGCTGACCATGTTGGGCTTGGGGTCGAGCACACCGTCAAGGACCCAGACCTCGCCCTTGCGGATCGAGAGGGCGAGTTTGCCGTCGGCGGTCCAGTCCATACCGCTGACCTCAAGCGCGAGACCGTCACCGGGCTTCCAATCCTTGGCGCGCGTATCAGCAGCAGTGCTCGCCGTGAGGATGTCGGCGATGTCGTAGGACGCCGCGGAAAGCGAGGCGGCGGCAAGCAGGGCTATGAGCGTGGCTTTCATTTCCAGAGATAGGTAAAGACGCGACGGCCTTGCGCGGAGGATTCCTTCACGTCGACAATCATCCCCGCAGGATGCGTGATCGTCGGGGCGAAGTCAGGCGTGGGGGCCCAAATGATGGTGCGGCGAAGTCCGTTCTCGATGCCTTCGTAGGTCTCTTCGACCTTCACGCCGCCCTGCTCGTTCAGGAACGTGGGGTTGCCCTTGCCATCGAGACGATAGCCGAGGAAGCGGCCGGAGGGCTTAGGCCAGGCGACGACCTCCGTGCCGATGGGTTTCTCAAACGTCGGGAAGCGCGAGAACCAGGTGAGGTAGGCATCGAAAAAGCGCCCTTTCCACGCGAGGCCGGGCCCGCCTTTGTCGCCGTCATAGGCGAGGTGCACGCCGCTCGGGAAACCGACGAGGATGGCGCGAACGCCGACGCCATCCGTGAAGGCGCGCTGCACGACGGGCCGGTCTTTCGGCACGATCTCGAACTCACCGTTACGATTTTGCGGGAAGCCTTCGGGCTCACCATTAGCGCTCTCGGCGAACTTGTAGATCGCGGCGATCTGCTTGTCGGTATCGCCGCCGAGGATTTCCTGATTAAAGGATTTTCCGCCTGGCCAGAAGGACGGCATCAGCGTACCCGGTCGATAACCAGCGGGATTGATGAGGTACTCGCGCAACCAGCTTTCCTGCAGTCGTGCGGCGATATTACTCAAGTCAGGCCCTTGGACACCGAGAGACGGGCGGTCGCCCCAACGGTGGCAGGTGATGCAACCCGCACCGCCCTGCGTGCCCAGTAGCTTGCGTCCAGCGGTGTCGTCGCCGCCTTCGAATTTCAAAGCGGGTCGCGCGTCAGCGACGCCGAGGAGCTTGGCCAGATCTGCGACGGACGCGCCATACTGCGGCATCTTGGTCTTCAGATAGGGACGCACGCGGGTCTCGTCTGCTTTGTTGTGGCTCGTGAATAGTTCGGCGGGCTTAGCCTCGATACGCGGGGCAAGCACCTTGGCCAGCCACTCGGGGCGGAGCTTGCCGCCGATGCCGGTGAGGGGCGGCGGGTAGCGACCGGTGTCGCCGAGATTATGATCGCCCTGGAAGTAAGGCTTACGCGCGGCATCAGGTCCGCCCTTGCCGTCGCGTTCATGACAAGCGACACAGTTGAGCGCGTGCAGCGTAAGATTGGCGGCCAGCTTGGGCGAAGCGACCTCATCCTTCTTCGCGAGAAAGAGCTTCAGCGAAGCGCGTTGTG